>CAZFDX010000230.1:0-3223 GCA_964518325.1 uncultured Alcaligenaceae bacterium
CTCAAGGTCATGGCTCGAACGCGACCCATTTTAGCGCCGAGCCAACCAAAAACGACCCCACCGGTTGCGGCACCGATCAAAAAGACCGCCGTGATAATGGCATTCCATCTTTTAATGTGAATATGTTCGGAAGGCGGAAGCAAGTCTTGAATTGCCGGCGCTGCGAACAACGGGAATAATCCCATCTCTAAGCCGTCGAACATCCAGCCCAGCAATGCGGCAATCAAGACGAGCCATCGCCCACGCACACCAATTTGCTGGTCTTTCATGACGAGGGTTTCCACGGGATTGGGTTCCCTGTTTCTAGTCACAATACCAATTGCGGATAGGGTTCGGCGGGTTTGAATGTATGATGATAAGGCATCTCAACGACAGAATCGGAATAGTGGATTCGGAATGATGGAGAGCGTTCAGCGTTCTGAACGCCAAGGAACCCAGAAAGAATCAATTTTGCTCAACGAGCAGAAAGGCCCTTGAATTCTCTCGCTTAGATGGCCTCGGGGCCACGTTCCCCCGTGCGAATCCGAATACAATCTTCTAATGGGAGGATAAATATCTTCCCATCGCCAATACGGCCTTCGGTACCCGTGCGGCCGGCTTCCATGATTGCCTTCACGGTTGGCTCGACAAAATCTTCATTCACTGCAATTTGTAGTTGTACTTTCCGAACCAAATTCACCGAGACTTCGTGCCCTCGGAAGGCCTCGGATTCGCCGCGTTGACGCCCGAAACCGTAAACATCGACCACCGTCAATCGAAACACTTCTACCGTATTCAACGCTTCCTTGACGGCTTCGAGTTTCGAGGGTTGAATAATCGCCAAAATGAGCTTCATAAGGCATCAGGAATGAGAGAAAGAAAAAGACCAATACTTCGTGAGCGATATTCTACAAGTTCCGCATCGTACGACTTTTTGAGAAGAGAGAAAGAATGACCAACACTCCGTCAGTGTTGGTTAGGGGTTACCCACCGCCGATGGATGAAGAACGCCTTACGAAAGAAAAAAGACCAACACTTACTGAGTGTTGGTCTTGCACAATTTACAGAATCCCAAAAAACGATCTTTAACCTTCTTTTATGTCCTGCTTACGTTGACGGTTAGCCCCGTCTTTTGATGTTGTCAATAGGCAGGTCCGGAGCGGGCAAAGGAACCGGATTGATTTGTTGCATTGGTGGAATAGGGGGACCATTTTTCGGGTCTTCTTTGTCCTTGTCCTTCTTCTTGATTTCTTGCTTCTTACCCGTGTATTTTTCAAAGGCCTTGGCTCGTTCTTCATCGCTCATGAAACCAAGGTTATAGTATTGCAACATTTGGTTACCCACGGGTTTCACAAAGGTTGAAAAGCCATATTCCTTGGGGTCTTTGCCTTCGAGATAAATGGCACAAGCTAGGGCAATATCCTTAATCAAAACCGTTCCCATTCGTGGGTTTTGGCCCGGTGCAATCGGTTTGCCTCCATTGAAGAAGTTTTGCACGAATGTTTCATCGTTGAGGTGTTTTTTCACCGCTTCCACATGATCCTTCGTCCCCAAACCACCAATCACCCCCAAAATCTGTGCCTTGGTGTATTGATTAAAGGGTTTGGTTTCGAGACATTTGAGCAGCACGGGAACCGCTTCTTTTAACCCAAGGTTGGGAAACTGATACATCATGTTGGCCAGAATTTGTTCATCGGCCCGAGCTTCGATGAAGGAGAAGAGGATATTGCGATAGGGGCCTCCCACCTTATCTTCGCGAACCAATCGAGCAAACGGATCGGTATTGATGAACTGGCTGTACATGTAGGTTTGAAGCGAGGGTTTATGATCGTTTTGGGCCATTAAGAAAAATAGACCCGCCATTTCTTGACCGTTGTAACCGCGAGGCGCTCCCCCTCGGCCACCATAAATGTCCATATATAGTTCATTGAAACGAACATCGATCAGCCGCTGGCCTTCACTCGAATTTTGTTCCACGGCATCCAAGATATTCGGATGGCTCTTGACCAATTCGGCGTAGATGCCCTTCGCGACATTATCGTTACCGACTTTCTCTTTGAAGACCTTCATCATGGGAAGATCGTGTTCGAGTTTCCCTTCTTTGTCGTTCAGATAGCGATCAATTCGATAGGCTAGTTCCAAGCGACGGGCTTCGGGAACCAGCGCATTGCAACGATGCCAAACTTCCGCATCGGGGTCTTTCATCCCCGCAACCAACGCTTTGTAGGCAAATCTCCCTAACGAGGCCAATTCGATCGAGGCGGCCTCGCGTTTACGGTACGAAGGGTCCCCTAGTTGTGCAACCAATTCCTTGGCACGATTTTCTTTCTCGGCATCCGTAGATGGGGGAGGAGTGGTTTGGGCCGAGGCGGTTAACGCCGTTCCCAAAAGGCTGGTCAGTAACAATAGTCGTGTCATGGGAGCAATTCCCTAGGGATTTTCTCTAAATCTTATTTCGATTTTAGCGAATCAGCCAAGATCAGTCGAGTCTAAATAGAATAACACTTTACAATCGACTTGGTGACCAAATTCTTATTTTCTTCTTAAAATAGAATTTCGGGTCGGATATTTAGGTATTTATGGCCTCTTTTCGTTTGAAAACGGCAGAACGCCGTATCGGGATTCTCGGTTCGGCTTGGTCCGGTAAAACGGTCTTTTTAACCTCACTCATCAACCACCTTCGCTATCACGATCCCCAACGGTTTCACATCGGCAAGAAAGATCAACAGGGCGAAATTATCCGTTTTCGGGAACTCCCGCAATTGGCCAAAGAAGATTCGATCGCTTGGTTCGATTATGAGGGGCATCGGAACCAATTAGTGCGGCAAAATCGTTGGCCAGCCAAGACTCGCGATTTCTCCCAATATGTCTGCCGTTTTGAACGAACCGATTGGTTCTTCAACGATGTTTTGCTACGTCTTTACGATCTTCCGGGAGAAAGGGTCAACGACTTGCCCATGCTCAATGAACAATCGCACCCCCCGACGGCTTATGCTCATTGGTCCGATCTCGTTCTGAAACGAATCGAAGCAGATATCGATTATCGACAGGCCTTCGAGCCGTTTATTCACGAATGCCAGACCCATCCCGTGCGGCCCACCCCATTGGTTTATGCCTATAAACTTGGCTTAGCTAAACTCCGTTTGGCGTACAAACCTTATTTGACCCCTTCTACTTTCTTGCTCGATCGGGAAGGAAATCGTATCTCGGGGCGGGAACCTGAAAAGCTCGCAGAATCCCGTTA
>CAZFDX010000231.1:0-7308 GCA_964518325.1 uncultured Alcaligenaceae bacterium
GCTTTGTAGGCTTGTCGTGCTGCCGTTTGAGAACCAAGGAAGTTCAGCGTTTTGGCCGAGGGTTCATCGCCCAGAACTTGGCCTTGCAGGTGAGTGGCCACCGTGAAAATTTCCAAGTCATGAGCTTTGGCTTCATCCACAAGTTTTTTGGCCAAGGCGGCGGCTCCCTCATCGGTATCGGCTTCGCGTAAGGGGAGTTCCCACGAGGCGGCTTCGTAACCATCGAAGCCCGACTTTTGCAGGAACTTGATCCACTCGGCGTGGGGCACGTTTCCGAATTGCCCGCGAACCAAGCCAATTTGGTGATACGAATGTTTTCCAAATCGATGTTGGGTGGTTTGTTTGAAGCCCATGTGAGAGGTCTCGTCGTAAGTTAGTATGTTGAATCGATTTTGTAGAGAAAACTATAGGGACGAAATGATCTACGAAAAGGAGAAAATCGCTAACTTCGAGGCGAACAAAAGAAAAAAGAAACCCTTCCTGAAGCACGGAACCAAATTATGGTGCTGGTAACAATACTACAAGGCTTGCTAGGCACCTCTGAGCTTGTTTGCAGGGATTTTTGTTGTGAGACCTGTTTTACACGATTCGGCTTGTTTACAGGGAGTATTAATCTCGGACTTCCCAAAACAACGGTTTTCTCAAGCCATGTGCCGTGAAAAAGATTGCAAGAAGGAGGTTTCGATTTTCTCAAGCCATGTGCCGTGAAAAAGATTGCAAGGAGGTATTGAAGTTGATCTCAGACAGGCTCTAGGCCCGTTTGACGCTCTTCAGCATACCGGTCGCGGTCGATGCGGATCGATCTACCCCGATGTTTAACCCAGTGATAGAGAAAAGGCCCGAATTTCGGCTGGATTGCATGGTTTGGATGACCTCAGCTCGAACCGAAAGGAAGGCCTTGGCACATTCGGGATCGAACTGCGTTCCGGCACACCGTTCCACTTCGGCAAAGGCTTCTTCGGCACTTTTGACCTTACGGGTTAGGTGATCGTTGTAGGGGCGTTTGGTGGTCATCGCATCGAAGGAATCGGCAACGGCCACCACTCGTGCTAAAAGATCGATGTCATGTCCTGCTAAATTATCGGGGTAGCCACGACCATCCCAGCGTTCATGATGGGAACGAACAATGGGCCGAATGGCTACCATTTCGGGAATCGATCGAAGGATTTCATCACCAAGAACGGTGTGCGATTTCATCTTCTCGAATTCGGCATCGGTGAGTTTATCCGGTTTTCGTAGGATGTTATCATCGATGCCAATTTTACCAATATCGTGTAAGGGGCCACCCAATTGAATTTTCTCTTTGTCTGCCGCACTGAGTTTCATAGCATCGGCCAGCAGAAGAGAATAATTGGTGACCCGTGCGGTGTGCCCCCCTGTATAAGCATCTCGCATTTCGATGGCCGAGGCCATGACCGAAATGGTTTGCAGGAATAACTCACGTTGTCGGCGCATCAGTTGGGCGCATTCGATCCCTGCAGAGACATGGGCCGCTAACGCATCCGCCAAATGCAAATCGTCCTCGGTAAACGGGCGTTGCCAATAGCTTCGGTCAAGGTGGATCACCCCTAAATTTTTTCGAGGCGTTCTGAGCAACACACATAACACGCTGGCCATAGCCCCATCGGCGATACTCAAAGCGCCACGGAGTTCGTCATCTTCCTCCACACTACAACAAAGGATGGAACGTCCTTGGGTCATGCAGCGTGTGGCCAAGGCATTGGAGAAAAAGGAACGGGTGGAATTGGCACCTCTTCCTGTGGCAGTGGCTTTCAGGCGCAGTTTTCCTTCGGGGCCTTCGGCTAGCACGATCGCTCCGCGTTGGGCATCGAGCACAGAAACCGCATCGTGCAGAATCGACGAAAGTAATTCTTCTTCCGATTGGATACTGACCAAATGATGGCCGGCCCTTAATAGGGCCATGAGTTGATCGCCAGGGCGAGGACTGTGATTTCGATCGTGAATAATCCGATCTAATCCCTCCTGCCAAGTGCTACTGGCCTCGGCCTCAACGATAATTTGGTCCGAGGAAGGGGGAACGGGTTCGGCTTCCGAGGCTTCGGGCATTTCGACCATCATGGCAACCTTGCCAAATTGAACGATGTCCCGAGGGTGAATTTGTCGTTCCCCTGAACCGAGGCGAACCCCATTCACATAGGTGCCGTTCGTGCTATCTAAATCGCGAAGCCACCACGATGAATCGGACCGGTGAATCTCGGCATGTCGTCGGCTGACTGAACTATCTTCGAGAATGATCTCGAGGTTGCTTAACCGTCCTGCCCGCAATAGCGAGTCCGACTCCCAGATTCGTCCTTTGGCTTCCCCGCTTATGCCACGCAATCGGATTTGATGACGCATCCGGTTGATTCCTCACTCTATGACAAACCAAGCCAAAACAGAACAGCCTCTACAAAGGTGATTACATACCTTTCTGACAAAGTCGATAGAGGTGTTAGTCTTCCTTCAAATTAGCTTATTTTACGTTCCATGCAAAAAAGATATTCGTTTTTTTAGTCAAATCAGATAAATTCGCTAGGATCAGCAAAAACGGTTTATCCTGCCTAATCGTGTTTCTTTCTGATCTCAATTCGTCCTGAATTATTTTCAGTGCAATAAATGTCCTCGTTCTGTTTCGACAAATTCATTTCAGCCCTGACTTAATTTCCTTTTCGGAAAAAACCTCTTACTCCGGATGAAAATCGAATCTTATGTGAATACCCTATCCTTCCCTAAAAGAATAAGAGTTATAATCATTAAACTTCAGGCCAAATGTTTTTTTGATACGGGAAGCGAATGGCAATTACAGAGCGTTGGACAAGCACATTAGAGACGTTGAAATCACAAGGTCGATACCGTAGTTTACGCAGTTCTTTAGGAATCGATTTTACTTCAAACGATTATTTAGGATACGGAAGTTCTCGATCCCGAATCCGCCCTGTGGGGGATTTAGAACGAAACCGCAGTGGGATGGCCTCACGTTTGTTGAGAGGCCATCACCCCATCTGGGATGAGGTCGAGTCGGCCCTTGCTGCTTGGCATCATGCGGAAAGTATTTTGATGATGACCAGTGGTTATGCCGCCAACGAAGGGTTAATTTCAACCATTATCGAACCGGGCGATTGGGTGGCCTCGGACGAATTGAATCATGCCTGTATCGTCGATGGTTTGAGAATGGCGCGTGCCCGTCGATTTAGTTTTCGCCACAACGATTTGAATCATCTAGAAGAGGGACTAAAAGCGGAGCATCAGAAACGGCACGAAGGCCGCGAATTATTCATCATCACCGAATCTCTATTTAGCATGGATGGGGACCGTGCCCCGTTACGCGAGATCGTGGAATTGGCGGAACGATACTCGGCGTATTTGATTGTCGATGAAGCTCATGCGACGGGTTGTTTTGGTGTGAAGGGGTCGGGGATTGTCGATGAATTAGGATTGCGGGATCGCATTTTGGCCTCCGTTCATACAGGTGGAAAAGCCCTAGGTGTGCTCGGGGCGTATATTGCCTGCTCCGCGTTACTCCGAGAATTTTTAATCAATCGTTGTCGTCACCTGATATTCACGACGGCACTCCCTGCGGTTGCGGGGGCTTGGTGGTTGCAAATGCTCGAACAAGTGCAAGAGGATCATGAGGGGCGAGCCAAACTCAGGGAGAACTTTGCTTTTGTGAGGAACTCGTTGACGGAATCGAACTTGGTTTGTTCTGGGGATCAATTTATTATTCCCGTGATACTCGGCGAAGACCCCAAGGCCGTGGCCGTGGCCCAACACCTACAAAATCGGGGATTCGATGTGAGAGCAATTCGCCCCCCCAGTGTTCCCCCCGGAACAGCAAGATTGCGGATTTCGATTCACGCAGACCACACCAAAAAACAGTTACAAGATTTATGTGAGGCTTTAGCCGAGGGACTTTCACTACAAGGGATCGCAGAAGAACGCAGGGATTGAGTGACGACCATCCTCTAGCTCAGGACAATTGAGAGTAGTTACGAGGTTGATGAATCCCTGAAGATGTTGATGAATTGCTGAGGATACATAAGGATGCAAGATGGTCAGCGAAAAAGAGCATCGTGGGGAATGGTCAACGCTTCCCCAATCTTGAGCCCGCTATAAGAAGTAGGTTCACCAGCGACGGATGGTTGCGGGGGAAATTTCGGCATGAGTTCTGGAAGGAAGGTCTATCCAAGGAGAGAATTTTGGGATACTCTAATCTCAAATCTTTCCAGATATTTTGGCTTGAATAATTTTGGCCAAAAAGTACCGAAGTCACTAAGATTTAGGAACCTTGGACGAAGACCCTAATACGAATTCCCAAATCGTAGGTAAAGCTATGTCAACATCACCCGAGAATCCGACGCCGGCGACTCCTGCTGGCGCACCGGCCCAACAAGTAGTCCTTGTGCAATCCAACCCCGCTGGAGGGACGGCCCAACCCAAGGAAATTAAAATTATTGGTCATTCGCCACTGTTCTATTGGTGGCCTGTTTGGTTCTTTGGGTTTATTTTCGCCATTTGGACTGCGATCGAGAATAATCGTATGGTGATCGTCAACGACACCGCGATTATCAAAAAGACGTTAGAAGAAAAAAACGGTAAGCCCATTGCCAAAGTCATCATTGAGGATGAACAACCTGCTTTCCTGATGGATGGGAAAATTACCGAATTAGAAGGGGGAAATTTTAAGCCCCGTCCGCGTGTCACGGCCTCTTCATGGATGGGTCCGCTTTACCTTACAATTCTTCTAGCCACCATCATGGTGACGAATGTCCCCCTGCGAGGTCTGTGGAGCTTGTTGACGATTATCGGAGCGGTCACCACTTCGCTTCTGATTTCGTTGTTAGGTTTATGGGACAAAATTTTCGACATGATCGGGGGCTTGCATATTTTCACCAACATGGCAGGTTACCTATTCCTTTCGACCGTGCTGTTTATCTTCTGGGCGATTGCCTATTTCATTTTCGATCGCCGGACCTATATCATCTTCTCGCAGGGGGCCATCAAAGTTTGTGAAGAGATTGGTGGCCGTGAAAAAGTTTATGATTCCACGGGCGCAACGATTGAAAAACAACGGAGCGACTGGTTCCGTCATATGATCTTCGGCTTTGGTTCAGGGGATTTGTTGTTGACCACCGCTGGTGCCGAGAAAACGGAAATTAAACTTCAGAACGTCGCGATGATTGGCTCGAAACTGGGACCCATTGAAACCTTCTTGCGAACCCGTCAGGTCGGCCCCAAAATCTAAGGAACAGGTTGGTTTTCCCTTCTTTGACTTGATGACTCAGCAAAAATTGGTTGCCCTTCATAGGATATTCACTCAGTTCGGGAATCGATTATATACTAATGTTTAAGACCTGTTTACGAGATCGGTTATGACAATAGGTGATTTGGCCCGTTTTGGTCTACGTTATCTTCCAACTGCCTTTGTTGATATTTCGACTGCGGAGTTGATTGAAGAATCCCTCGTAGGCCATGAAAGTCAACTCGCAGCAAACGGGGCGTTAGTCGCTCTGACCGGTTCTCGTACAGGGCGTTCTCCCCAAGATAAATTCACCGTTCGAGATTCCTATACCGAAACTCGGGTCGATTGGACGCGAAACGCAGCCATGACGCCGGAGCAATTCCAGCATTTGCTCGATTGTGCGCGAATTTATATTCAAAATCTGGATTGTATCTTCCTTCAGCATGGCTTTGCCTGTGCGGATGAAGCCCATCGCCTGAGTATCGGCGTTGTGGCCGAAAAGGCATGGCATGCCTTGTTTGCGAAAACAATGTTTTTGCGTCCTACCGAAAAACAAAAAGCTGACCATCCCCCAGAATGGTTGATCCTTGCTCTACCCGGATTGCGATTCGACCCAGAATTGGATCGGACCCATAGCGAAGCAGTGATTGCCATGGACTATACCCGCAAAATGATTTTGATTGCGGGGACACACTATGCGGGTGAAATCAAGAAATCGGTTTTCACACTCCTCAACGGGATTTTGCCGGAAAAAGGCGTTTTCCCCATGCACTGTTCAGCGAATGTGGGTGAGAAAGGAGATGTGGCCCTTTTCTTTGGTCTTTCGGGCACAGGAAAGACGACTCTCTCGACAGAACCTTCCAGACGGCTGATCGGCGACGATGAACATGGTTGGTCCGATACGGGAATTTTCAATATCGAAGGGGGATGCTACGCGAAAACGATCCGACTCTCAGCCGAAAAGGAACCGCAGATTTACTCGGCCATCCGCTTTGGTTCGATCCTCGAAAATGTGGTTCTAGATCCCAAGACTCGGGAACCAGACTATGACAGCGCCAAACTCACCGAAAATACCCGTGTGGCCTACCCCGTTGAGTTTATCCCCAATTGTGAACTTTCAGGGAGGGGGGGGCATCCGAGTACGATCTTTTTTCTCACCTGCGATGCCCTAGGGGTCTTGCCGCCCATTTCGCGGTTAACCCCCGAGCAAGCGATGGATCACTTCCTTTGTGGTTACACCGCCAAGGTCGCAGGAACCGAAAGCGGAGTGGTCGAACCGACATTAACATTTAGTACTTGTTTTGGTGCTCCCTTTTTGCCGCTTCCACCAAAAGTTTATGCTAAAATGTTAAGCGAGAAGATGCAACGGCATAACGTGCCCGTATACTTGGTGAACACGGGATGGTCAGGTGGTCCTCCCAGTGTGGGAGAACGAATGCCCCTTGAACTCACTCGTTCGCTGTTGAAAGCAGCGTTGGATGGAACCTTGAACCAAGAAGAATTTGTTTCGGACCCTGTTTTTGGACTAGCAGTTCCGAAATCTTGCCCAGGGGTTGAATCCGAAAAATTGCATCCGAGGAGCCTGTGGAAAGACCCCAATGCGTACGATCAGGCAGCTAACCGATTGAAGAAAGAATTTCAACGTGTGCGTTCCCAATATAATTAGTTTTCCCCCTCAACATGCAGACCGATTCCCGTCCACAAAAGACTTGGGAGGTCCCTTGTGAACACACCGGTTCAAATAACCGATGTTCCCAAAATACCGGCTCGGAAACCCGATAGCCATAAAGGAACATATGGAAAAGTGCTAGTGATTGCTGGTTCTCGGGGAATGGCCGGCGCTGCCATTCTTTCGGCCTCGGGTGCCTTAAGGGGGGGGGCAGGCCTCGTTCAAGTGGGTTGCCCCAGCGAAATTGCTCCGATCGTGGCCAGTGGGAATCCTTGCTATATGACCGCGAGTCTCTCGCAAGATTTGCGGGGCCGTATGGCGTTGTCGTGTCTCAATGAGATTATGCCGTTGGCCAATGAAGCGGACGTTCTATTAGTTGGTCCCGGATGGGGACGTTCCG
>CAZFDX010000232.1:0-7547 GCA_964518325.1 uncultured Alcaligenaceae bacterium
CCGCGTTCGTGATGATTTTCAGATGAGGTTGTGCTTGGAGAATCGGACCGAGACGAGACAAAACATCGATGAAATCTGTGGCATAACCCGCCTTGGGATCGCGGTTCCTGAGCAACGCCAAGATCGACATGGTCAGCTCGGCCAAATACTCTAACGTCAGGGAGTCGAGTTGACCTTTCTCGGCTAAACGAATCGGGGCATCGAGATTATCGCCCCAGAAACCACAACCGTTCCCTATCCGTATTCGTTTCATGATCGATTCCTTGCTGGCACAAAGAACTATTTTACGGAGAGGAATCGGTTCGATACGTCACAGAAATCTCATCGATCCCTAAATCCGACGGATTGTCTTGAACTTTTCATTGATCTCCTTCCGTTTGTCATTGGATGGCTCATTGCGCAATCAGCGCTTTCTTCTTGTTTTTCCCAAATCGATTCGCTTGGAAGATTTAGAGCATTGGGTCGGATTTTTGCGTACTAATTTCCCTGAACCTATGCAAGGCCAGATTGTCTCGTATCACATGACCTATGTACGAATTTTTTGAACACACGGCCGACTTGGGCTTACGAGCGTTTGCCCCCTCGCTGGCGGAATTATTTTCCGAAATGGGCCACTGCCTGATGGCAGCTTTGCTCGACAATCCTTCGGAAATTCACGCCCGACAATCCTTCCGCTTGGAGATAACCGGAACCAACCCTGAAGACCTTTTGTTCGATTTTCTTCGGGAAGTTCTCTATCGTTTCGAGTCCGAGAAATTTCTCTCGAATCGATTTGAGGTTCAGCTTCATCCTCAAGGATTAACGGCCGATATTCACGGGGAATCGTTCGATCCGGCAAGGCATGTCCTGTCCCACGAGGTCAAGGCGATTACCTATCATGAATTGCGTGTCGTTCAAGAAGGCTCCCAGTGGCTTGCTGAAGTGATTGTGGATATTTAAGGGATTATACAAATGTCGAAGAGTGCTTTTACCGGTCCTTTGGAACGAATCGATCCATGCTGTGTCCGCATTCCTCAGTGGTACAAGCAAGGTATGCGGGTGCCCGGTTTGCTATTTGTTGACGAAAACCTTCTGGATCAATGTCGAAAAGATAATGCCCCCGATCAGGTCGCGAATGTTGCCTGTTTACCGGGAATCCAAAAGGCGAGCATCGCTATGCCCGATATTCACTGGGGCTACGGCTTTTGCATCGGCGGAGTGGCAGCCACCGATCCAGAAGAAGGGGGCGTGATCTGTCCGGGGGGTATTGGCTACGATATTAACTGCGGTGTTCGTCTGGTTCGTACCAATCTCACTCTCGATGAAGTCAAGCCCCGAATGCGAGAACTCGTTAAAGCCCTGTTCCAACAAATCCCTACGGGTGCAGGGCAATCGGGTAGTTTCGTGTTTACCGAAAAGGAACTCAAAGAACTGATGGCTCGCGGCGCCAGTTACTGCGTTGGGCGTGGCTGGGGAGTCAGCCACGATTTAGAGGTTACCGAATCGAACGGTTGCATTCCCGATGCCGAACCCGATTACGTTTCGGACCGCGCAATAAGTCGGGGCAAAGATCAATGCGGAACCCTAGGCTCGGGCAACCACTTCTTGGAAGTACAAGTGGTTGACCATGTGTTTGATGCCGAAGTCGGCAAGGTCTTTGGGCTGGAACTCGGGCAGATTGTGGTTCTCATTCACTCCGGTTCACGCGGACTGGGCTACCAAGTGTGTGAGGATTATCTCGTGCTGTTTCGTGATATGCCCAAGAAATACGGCTTCGAGATACCCGATCGCCAATTGGCCAGCGCGCCGGTCAATAGCCCCGAGGGTCGCCGATACATCGGTGCCATGCGTGCTGCTGCTAACTTTGGCTTTTGCACTCGCCAATTGTTGATGCATCAAGCTCGGCAGGTTTTTGCCAAAATTTTTCAGCGCTCGTGGCAGGATTTAGGTATGTCGATGCTTTACGATGTCGCTCACAACATCGCCAAGCTCGAAGAGCATTCGGTCGATGGCGTGAAGAAGAAACTTTGGGTCCACCGCAAAGGAGCCACACGGGCCTTCCCTGCCGGTCATCCCGAAGTTCCCGAAGTCTATCGTGCGGTGGGTCAACCGGTGATTATCCCCGGAGATATGGGGCGCGCTTCATGGGTGCTGGTTGGCTTGCCCGACAGTATGGAACGGTCCTTCGGAACCACCTGTCACGGGGCAGGACGAGCCATGAGTCGAACCGCAGCGGTGGCCCGAGCTTCGGGAGAAAAAGTCGCCAAGGAACTCGAAGCGCGTGGGGTCATTGCCATGAGTCAATCGAAACGCGGTTTGGCCGAAGAACAACCGCAAGCCTACAAGAACGTGGATGAAGTGGTTGAAGTGGTCCATGGTGCAGGCCTATCCGCACGGGTCGCCCGTTTGCGCCCCCTCGGGGTTATCAAAGGGTAGTGCTAAGGTAAATCAGGATTTTTGGTCATGAACCCCCACACTCACTTGGAGGGGGTGCCCAAAGCGGGACCTTGAAGACTCGGGCCGACCGGTGCGACCGGTGCCATTGGTGCAGAAGCAGGGGTTGAAGGAGCAGCAGGCACCATAGGTATAGGGGTGATACTCGGAGTAGCAGCAGGCACCATAGGTGCAGCAGAAGGAACAGATGGTGTGCTAGGCGGGGTCACCACCGGAGCGCTCGGCGCTGTGGGAACCGTTGGCACACTCGGCACGCTCGGCACACTCGGAACGCTGGGCACAGCTGGGGCAAGCGGGATCATCGGCGGTTGCGGAAGGTCCGGTCGCGTTTGTGGAACCACCGGAGCAGCGGGCTTGGCGGTGCTCACTTCGGTGACCGGCGGTTTGGCCAAAGGCGGTTCGGGAGTTTGTACTCGTCCTCCAATCACCACAGACCCTTTCGGTAAGCCGATTGGGGTCGCTTGAACCGGTGGCCGGATAGCCGATGTGCCTGGGGCAATCGGACTGGTGCTGGGTCGAGCCAAGGGGGGTTCTTCCGTTTGGGTGGCAGTGGTATCGTTTTCCTTCCCGCTGCGATACCCCCGCACTCGATATTGCAACAAAGCCGACCGCGAGGCATCTCGCACTGCCTTGGCCGAATCGAATTTCAGTGCCTGTTCCAGTGCGTAGCCAGCCTTGGGCGAGACCAAATTGATTTTCCCTAAACTTTCTGCTGCCTCGGCACGAACCTTGAACGAAGGATCGTTGGCCAGTGCTTCGGTCAAGGCAGGGAGAATATCGGGAAAAACTTTCGGATCGTAATCACGCAGTTCCTCAGCAGCGCGAAGTCGATTATTCTCCTCCGTGTCTTCCCGAAGGGTTTGAATGAGCATTGGTACATGTTTCGCTGGGTCGGGTTTGCTTTTCCGAAACAGCCCCGCTTGGACCGTTAACGGTGCGCAAAAATACCCGATCAAAACCAGCCCTAGAAAAACTCGACCCATTTGATTGCAAACTCCGTGAGCGATTTTTCAATTGCCCAACAATTATAGTTCCACCGTGAACCTGCAATGGGATCGGCCTTCCTAGCCCGTGTTTGCGGCCCTTTTTCGTCAAGATCGCTCAAGACCTTGGACCACAACCCAAAAGAAATTATACAACGTCTACAATAGATCAAATCCATCGAACCGTTTTTCTTGCTATACAAAGATGCAAGAATTTTGATGGTTTTACCGGTCAGGAAATTTAGGAAACTTTTACCACCGGCAGAGCAATCCGTTTCGGATGAGGAGAGGGGACTTCGCTCGGCACACATTTTTTGCAGCCCGAGCCGCATCCTTGACCTTTGCCTAGAACTCCATTCACGAATGAACGAGCCAGAAAGGTCACGGCCAAGCCAATCGTCAAAAATGTGAGAAGATATTGCCAATCCATGAGGATATTTTAGCAGAATTTTTTGTAACGAGGAAGATATGGGATCGAAGAAGATTCCACACTCCACACTGCCACACTGCCACGTTCCTCCCCCTCGCGCGTGATTAGTCGAGCGAGTCGGTCAGAGGCGTCGTTATCACCCTTAGAGTCACTCGGCGAATATGGCGATTCTCGACTGCTTCGACCGAGGTGGGTTATGGGCGTCTTTATCATCCCCAGAGTCGCTAGAGTAAGTTTCAAGTTGGTGACGCGGCAAGGATGCCGTATTTCTCAGAGAGTGCTAGCATCATTCAAGATTGGGACGGCTACTCCATTCTTGAACTCGCTGTAGCCAGCACATCATGAGGGGATTCGGCAAAGCGATTCGCTAACAAACAAAAAAACAAACCCTAAGTGGAACTTAGGGTTTGCTGGAATTGGATGATTCCCCAAAGGCTTATTTCTTTTCTTCCAAGACAGCTTGAGCGGCCGCCAAGCGAGCGATCGGCACGCGGAACGGAGAACAGCTCACATAATTCAGGCCAATCTTATGGCAGAACTTCACGCTATCCGGTTCGCCGCCATGCTCACCACAGATACCAATCTTGAGGTTCGCATCGGCCCCGCGACCTTTTTCCACACCGGTCTTCATCAACAGCCCCACCCCATCGAAATCGATGACTTGGAAGGGGTCTTTGGCGATGATGTCGTTTTCGGCATAGTGACGAATAAAGCTACCATAATCATCACGGCTCATACCCAAGCCGGTTTGGGTCAGGTCGTTGGTTCCGAAGCTGAAGAATTGGGCGCCCCCTTCCGAAACGATTTTATCGGCTGCCATGGCAGCTCGGGGGAGTTCGATCATCGTGCCCACAAGATAAGGAACGGTGATTCCCTTTTCAGCGAAGACATTCTTGGCCACATCGTGAACGATCTTGGCTTGCGCCTTGAGTTCGGTTGGGAAACCGACTAAGGGAATCATAATTTCCGGCTCAACAGGAATACCTTCTTTGGCCACATCGCAGGCGGCTTCCAGAATGGCCCGAGCTTGCATAGCGGTGATTTCAGGGAAAACGATCCCTAAACGACAGCCACGGAACCCAAGCATGGGGTTGAATTCGTGCAATTCTTTGACCCGTTGGCGGATCGTATCGGCACTAATACCCATTTGGGCAGCGACTTCGGCTTGGGCTTTCTCTTCGTGCGGTAGGAATTCATGCAGCGGGGGGTCCAAAGTCCGAATTGTCACGGGGAAGCCCTTCATGGCTTTGAAGATGCCATAAAAGTCCTCGCGTTGATACTTCAACAAAGCGAGCAGAGCTTGTTCCCGTTCGGTGATGGCCGGCTCGGTGGTTCGCACTGTTCGGCGTTCATCACCCGCTTGTAATTCCCGATCGACCTCAATAGTAGCGAAATAGTTACCGGTAACGAAGACCGAAACGATCTCGGCCTTTTTGCGAGCTTCGTTCTTGGCAGGATCATCTTTCGCCAGAATCATCTTGCGGAAGTCGGTAATATGATCGAAGAACATATGCTCGGTCCGACACAGGCCGATCCCTTCCGCACCAAAGGCAATCGCTTGCAGAGATTGATCGGGTTGATCGGCATTGGTACGGATTTTGAGTTTGCGAACTTTGTCGGCTTCGGCCATGAGTCGGGCAAACTTCTGGTAGGTCTTGGATTCTTCCGGCTTCATGGTCTTGTTGATTAAGACCTGAACGACTTCGCTGGGCTTGGTAGCCACGCGGCCGGCCATGACCTCACCGGTGAAACCATCGATCGAGATGAAGTCCCCATCTTTGAAGACTTGATCGCCGACGGTCATCGTGAGTCTCTCGTAATCGATCTTCAGTTTATCGCAACCGACGATACACACTTTGCCCATTTGCCGAGAGACCAACGCCGCGTGAGAAGAAGCACCACCAAAGGCCGTGAGAATCCCATCGGCGGCTTGCATCCCGCGCAGGTCTTCGGGTGAAGTTTCCCGACGCACGAGAATGACGCGCCCTTCGGGGGGAATTTTCCCATGAGCATCGGGCTTGCCGTATTGCTTCACATGAGCTTCGGCATCGTCGGCAAAGAACTTAATCACACCGCTGGCAGCGCCGGGGCCTGCGTTGATCCCCTTGGCGATGATTTTGGCTTCCCGTTTGGCAGCGGGGTCAAAAATCGGTTGCAGAAGTTGGTTCAAATCATCCGGCGGAATGCGCCCCACCGACAGGGCTTCTTCCCAAGTGATTAAACCTTCGTCCACCATATCGACGGCAAAATGGACGGCAGCAAACCCCGTGCGTTTCCCGTTACGGGTTTGCAGCATCCACAGTTTCCCTTTTTGGATGGTGAATTCAATATCCTGTACATCGCGATAATGCGATTCGAGTTTCTTGCGAATTTCTTGGAGTTGCTTGTACGATTCGGGCATTTCCTTTTCGAGTTCTTGAATCTTCTTGGGGGTCCGAATCCCAGCCACGACGTCTTCCCCTTGGGCATTGATGAGGTATTCGCCGTAGAACACATTCTCCCCTGTGGCGGGGTCGCGGGTGAAGGCCACACCGGTTCCCGAATCGTTCCCCATGTTGCCGAACACCATCGAGCAAATGTTGACGGCAGTTCCCCAATCGTGGGGGTAGCCATATTGCCGACGGTAAACAATGGCCCGATCGTTATTCCACGAACGGAACACCGCAGCGACGGCCCCCCACATTTGTTCCATCGGGTCATCTGGGAAGTCGCTGCCTTTTTTCGCCTTCACGGCCGCCTTGAAGCGTTTGACCAGTTCCTTGAGGTCGGCAACGGTCAAATCGGTATCGAGTTCAACGTGTTTTTCGTGTTTGAGTTCTTCGAGAATCTGCTCGAAAGGATCGATTTCTTTTTTGCTGGTCGGTTTCAGGTCCAAAACCACGTCGCCATACATTTGGATAAAGCGACGATAGCAATCCCAAGCGAATCGTTCGTTTTGAGTGCTGGCAATCAAACCTTCTAGGGTCTTTTCATTCAAGCCGATGTTCAAAACCGTATCCATCATCCCTGGCATCGAAACCCGAGCGCCGGAACGACAGGAAACCAATAGGGGATTCTTGGTATCACCAAATTTGGCCCCCATCTCGTTCTCGGTTTTGCGCAAGGCCTCTTCGACTTGTGCTTTGAGTTCGGGAGGGTAGGTCTTGTTGTTGGCGTAGTAGTAATTGCAAACCTCAGTGGTGATGGTAAAACCTGCGGGGACAGGTAAACCAATCAAGCACATCTCTGCCAGATTGGCTCCCTTCCCACCTAAAAGATTCTTCTGTTTACCAGTCCCTTCGGTGCCCTGACTGCCGAAGAAATAAACGTATTTCGCCATAGTTGGTTAAGGTGTAAAACCGCTCCCTAAAAAACGTTATTGTGAAAGCCATTAGGATACGAAGATTCCCCCAGAAGAGTAGGGGTTTTCTGGAGAGCCAAAGAACTCCCCGCACCAAGACCCCTTAAAAGTCGATGAGCATCCCATCACCCACCCCCATTGCGGTCACAAAAACCAATAGTGATCGATCCGCCCATGATTCCTTCACCCAAACCAAGGATGATCGATCCGCCCCTCATTCCATTAAGTCCGATGAAATAGGCATCGAGCATCGAGTTTTATATCATGAACTTCATCAATATCCTGTAAACCTCTCCTCATATTCAAGGATTAACGCATGTCAGAACCTCAGACCGGCTTTTCCACACGGGCGATCCACGCC
>CAZFDX010000233.1:0-2053 GCA_964518325.1 uncultured Alcaligenaceae bacterium
GCAGCGTCAGAAGTGTAAAAGAGACAGCGCCAGGACCACCAGGACCGCCAGGGCCGCCAGGACCAGGGAAGCCACCAGGACCACCGGGGCCTCCAGGGCCGGGCATCATGGGCATGCTCGGTGGCAACATCGGAATCGGAAGATTTCCGTAAGGGTCGGTCACAATCATCACCACAGCATCACCAACAGGAAGGTCTTTCACTTCGTAGTTCCCATCTTTGATTGTTCCAATCGAGGGAACAAAACCTTTTTCGGTCGAGATGAGAATGCGCCCCGCAGCCAAAGGGGTTTCTCCCACTTTAATCGTCCCTTTCAAAGTCGATTTTCCTTTCGGTGCCCGATCGAATTTGGCTTCAGGCATAGGGGGGGGGCCTTGAGGTTGATCTTTTTTGTCTTGCTTGTCATCCTTGGATTTATCGCAACCGGCAAATGCCACGATCATCACAAGGAATAAACCAATCAGACCGCGACGCGAATGAGAAAAAGGGGTCATAAAAACATCCTTTATGAAGGTTTGAGGAAAAAATAAGCCTCAACCCATGATGTATGAGTTGAGGCTCATGATTCAAGCAACTTCGAGAGCAACTTGGTTCTTACCAATCGTTACCGAGAACTTCACCGTAGTTTGGTGTGGTGGCGGCATAGAAGGTGTAGGGATTCACACTCGGTTTCACCGAACGAACGCTGCCATCGACCATCGCAACCAGCAACCCGCCAGAACTCATGGCTTGGGCACAACCGGTGGTGGCATTTCCGGGTTTGGGTTTCACTTCAAAGGCGATCGAATTCCAAGTTTTGTAATCGTAGCAATAGGCATAGAAATAGGCATACTCATCTCCCGAGTATTCATAGCGGTAGCTGTAGGGGCTGCTGCGATAAACAGAACGATAGGTGTAGGTATATTCCAGAGGATCGTAATTCCAAATTCTCACAGTGGAGGAATTTTCAGAATAACCATATCCATCATCATACACGCGACCGGTCTTGGCGACCCCTTCTGCGAAAGCGATGGTGTTAGACGTTCCATCAGTAATCCGCTCTAAAGTGATATTATTCGAGTAGGAATACCATCCCCCGTAGTTGTACTCGTAAGAAGCAACATAATAGTTAATCAGGTAACTCGATCCATTTGGGATTTCGTTAATGGTGGTGTCATAAGGGGTGATATAAGACTTGACTTGTCTTTTGCCAGCGCGATACGCTTGATAGCCATTGCCCCCAATCGCATAAGAACCCGAGTCAGAATATTCCCAAACACTCCCGTCCCAATCATCGTAGTAGGAGTAGGAATAGTTTTGCATCATGGGGCCGTTGGTGGATTCATACAGTGCATCTTGCTCAATATAACTGAGCAAAGCGAAGCCCCAAGAGCCGCTCCAGCCGGGTCCGTTCGACCCATAGGAATAGCCGTAGTACACGGGCATTTTTCCAAGGCTCGAGTGGTAGTTTTGTGAGGCAATGGCCAGTTGTTTCAGGTTATTTTGACTTTTTGTTCGATTCGCCGCTTCGCGAACCTTTTGCACTGCGGGTAACAATAACCCGATCAGGATGGCGATAATCGCAATGACGAACAAGAGTTCAATCAACGTGAACCCCTTGTGTCGATTTCGGAATGCAAACATGTGATTGTATCCTTGTAAAAAATTATGAAGCCTAATCTAATTCAATGTTAAATAATTGTTCACCCATTTTTGCGATGGGTAGCATCATCGGACGGCCCGATGATTTGAAGTATTTTTCATTGATTTCCAATTACCTCTTTTTGTCATCTTCTTTTAAATTCAGAGTATAATTTTTTGTTCCGGGTAAGTGCATATCGGGGGGGTGGGCATTCCCATCCTTGCCTTCCTTGTTCAGACCTTTTTCTTTTTCTTTGGCCTTTTCTTTCATAGTCCGCTCGATGTCCATTTTGGTTAACTCCGCAGGGGCCGCATCGCCGGACATCAAATCACCAAGACTCACGCTGGGATCGGTGGTGACGAATACCATCGTAGCCCCTTCGGGCAAATTCGTTGCCTGAAAAGAGCCATCGCGACCAATCGGAATCACTGCC
>CAZFDX010000234.1:0-5320 GCA_964518325.1 uncultured Alcaligenaceae bacterium
ATCCTCTCCATGGGTTATCACCGTCAGAAACATTATAAAACAGGAAGTTCATCAAGAGAGGAACAAATTAGAAATCGGACGGGGCAAATTCAGAGATACCTTCTGATTAAGCTCATCAAGGATGAGGAACAAAGTAGAAATCCGACAGGAACAACCGGAACTAGGCGGCCTTGGTCGAGGGGGATTGTGAAACAAAAGGTTCCGCAAAATTCACATCGCCAATCAAACAGGGGTGTTTGTATTGTTCGGGAGAACCCCCTCGTCGGGCTAGTTGTTCTAAATCCCATTGGTGCCAAAAACCCTGTGGCACAAGGACCGGCTGAATCGGGCCAAGGCGCCCGCTACTCCGTTTCGCTTCATACTCGATATTGCTTTGGTGCAGTGCTTCATCTAATGCTTGGACCAATTGACGCAAAAGCTGCGGATCGCGCGCATCTTGTTGTTCGATAAACAATCCGTAATAGGGTGAACCATTATTCCAAACAGGTGCGAGAGAATAAGCCGTCAGAGGAAGAGGAATCTGGGTAGCAATCTGGTCCATAGCACGGGTCACTTGATGTTCGCTGAGCTTCTCTCCCGTGAGGGAAGCGTAACGATTCCCCTTGCCGACGAATTCAATGAGGGGGGTGTTATGGAAAAAGCCCGTAACTCGAATGAGATCGCAAATGTGATACCGATACAAGCCCGCCCAAGTGGTGGGGAGAATGTAGTAGTTGCGTCCCTGTTGGAGTTCATGGGCACCCAGAACCGTAGGC
Organism: uncultured Alcaligenaceae bacterium; assembly: GCA_964518325.1. GTDB lineage: Bacteria > Planctomycetota > Planctomycetia > Gemmatales > Gemmataceae > SKW135. The sequence goes on from CAZFDX010000234.1 coordinate 756, forward strand.
TGAGGAGAATCGATCTCCCCTTCGGGAATAAACTCGAAATAATGGCTCGTGATGTCGAGAACGCCACTGGAGGTGTGATCTTCTACCGGAATGCTCATCCGTCCCTCGGAGGCAACTAAGCCCAGATCGCGAATCGGCGCATCGCCATAGTATTGGCTCAATTGCCGAAGATACGGCCCTACGCTCCCGCCGGTCCAACAGCCGATAAGAAGTTTTTCCGCAGGCCATGCTTCTTTGGGGAAAAGATGCCCCGTTTGATTCACGAACGCTTCGAGTTGCTTGGCCCGCTCTCGCTGGGGTTTGAGCTTAGCACTCAGAACTTTGCGAATGTCTGGGGGAATATCGAGATTTGCGTTGAGGGTTCCATCGGCAATATCGCGGATGAGATTTTCCTTGAACTGGTCCATCTGACGAGCGAGGTTCACCAAGGTACTGGGATTCGCTGCCATGAGCATTCCCAACGGTTTTCGCAGACCAATCCGCAGGGCAATATAGACCCGTGCTTGGGAATTTTTCACTTTGCCCGTGCAGGGGGGAACCACATAAAATCGTCGCATGATTCGTTTTTGCACTTGAGCGGTGAAGCCCGACAAATTGCCACAGGGAACCCCGCTGGGAGAGCGATACTCGTCGGCATCGCCAACCATTTGCACAATCGGTTGAAAAAAGATGTGCTTGTGTTTCTTAATGGCCCTCAGTCCCCAGAGGTTCCAACTTCGTTTATAATCGTCGAGATATTGTTGCGTAATGGGGATATGTTTCCGGCTGGCGGTGGTTCCCGAAGTTAAAGCGAACATCAAAACTTTGCTATCCCCGAGAAGGGCATCGACCTCCCCTTGCATCACACGGCGGATATACGGGTCAAAGTATTCGTAGGGGGCAACCGGAACATGCCGACGATAATCCGCCACGTTGTGAATCTCGTGGAAATGATGATCTTGAGCAAAGGCAGTATTCCGATGTTTCGCTAGGATCGCTTGCAGAAGTTCGGTTTGCGTCTTTTCCGGATTTTGGCAGGCCTGCTCGAAACGGGCAAAGCGGCGGTAAAGGGGTCGCGCCAGAGCTTTTCGTAGGGTACGGATTAAGAATCGTTTTAGCATGGGGACACTCACTGGCCTTGTCTAGGGAGCATCCATGCTCGGGATCAATCCTTGTGTTAAATGTTGGCAAGGTGTTGATCCAAAAAGCGAATCACCCTTGCATGATATTCCTCACCGGCAACCGAAATCGCTTGGTTATGGCGAGCTTTAGGAACCGCCCAAAACTCGACATATTTGGCACAATGTTTGTGGAGTTCTTTTGCCATCGTGGGTTTAATGTAACTATCGGCTTCTCCATGAATCTGTAACCAAGGTTTTTTCCACTCCTGCATCACATCTTCTAGGTGAAAGAATCGGACTTTACGGCGTCTTTGGACTCTGCGGATTCCTTTCCTTGCAAAGAGCATGTAGAACCAAGCCGGCATCATCCCGTGAACCAGAACACTTTGATTATAAATGCTAATCCAATGTTTCATGTAAGGGAGCATAACCGTTAAAATCCCGAAGGCCCCATCGGTGACGGCACAGCGAATCCACTGCTCCCGCACGGCCACGGCTAAACCGGCATTGGCCCCTTTACTGACCCCGACGAAGGCGATTCCCTTACTGTCGGCATCGCTTCGCGATTTGAGATAGGCCACGGCCGCTTGTGCATCTTGCACTTCGTATCGGGTGATCCACTGCAGCGGCACATAGCCCTCGATCGTTGAGCTTTCCCCTTGGTTTCTCGGTTCATAAGCAAAGACATCATACCCCGCAGCAATGAGGGGATCGCAATACGATTGGCAGGACCACCGATCCGAGCCATATTCGATTCCGAACAACACGACTCCTTTTCGGGGAACCGGAGTTTTGAAATAGCAACCACAAAGGGTCGAGCCATCGGGTCCGGAAAATCGCACATCTTCCGCGTGGGGGTTCACTTCGCCTCGGGGAATAATGAACAGGGGCTTTTCCTCAAAAATTCGTTCTAGCTTGTGAACATAATCGTGTTTCGCAACATAATAGGCACAATACCCCATGAACCCCAAAACCACAAAAATCGGCAAAAGAAGTAACCCAATCCCCAACGCTGTTTCCATTTCCAGAACGTCTCCCTGTTTAGGCTTTTCTAGCGTTTCGCTGTTTAGGCTTTTCTAGCGTTAGTTTACAGAAGTTGGTTCCCAATTCTGTTCTTGGTGACTAATAATACTAAATGTGTTGTTTCGTGAATTTCATTTGAGTCGATTATGGCAGGTGTAAATCCTTATATCAATAAACCGAAAACGGAACCGGCTAAAACTCCGTTTCAGATTACCTTTGTCATCGAAGAGACAGGGGAAGAAAAAGTCTTTGTCATCGATCCGAAGCAAGCCTCTTTTGGGCGCATTGGTCTCGAAGGAAGTGTTCTCGATATTGCCGAGGGGGTCGGGATCGAAATCGATCATGCTTGCGGGGGGGTCTGTGCGTGTGCCACCTGTCATGTGAAGGTGACCGAAGGTGGGGCATCGTGCAGCAAAGCGACGGAAGATGAAGAAGATCAACTCGACAGCGCCCGCGATGTGGATACCGACAGCCGTTTGAGCTGCCAATGCGTTCCCAATGGAACCCAAAATTTACGGGTCGTTATCCCCGCATGGAATAAAAATCTCGCCCGTGAGGGTCACTAAAGTTTCATGCGTCCGAACATTTTGAAAATGGCGGGATATGTTCCAGGGGAACAACCTCGCGATGGGGAATATCTCAAACTCAACACCAATGAGAATCCTTATCCCCCGTCTCCTTACGTTTTTGAAGCGATTCAAAAAACTCTCACGAGTGACCGACTGCGGAAGTACCCTGAACCTTTAGGAGATAGCTTTCGCGAAGCAGCGGCACCAATACTGGGGGTGGCACCGGAACAAATTTTAATCGGCAACGGCTCCGACGATATTTTGACGATCGTCACCCGAGCGATTGTCCCAGAAGGGGGCGTTTTAGCTTCACTCACCCCGAGCTACATTCTTTACAAAAGCCTTGCCGAAATTCAGGGCGCCCATTTTCTGCCGGTACCGTTTACCGCAGATTGGAAAATTCCCTCGCCTTGGCCCCTTCAAGCACATTTGGTTTGTGTACCGAATCCGAATTCGCCCTCTGGTACCTTTTTCGATCCGACCGAGGTTTTGAGACTTTCCCAAGAATCGGGCGGCTATGTGGTACTCGATGAAGCCTATGCCGATTTTGCCCCGACAAATGGCCTGCATCTTGCACAAGGAAAGATCATTGTTTCACGGACCTTGAGTAAATCCTACTCTCTCGCGGGGATTCGTTTTGGCTTTGCTGTGGCCGATCGCGAACTCGTTCCGCAATTCATCAAAGTCAAAGATTCCTACAACTGCGATGTTCTCAGTTTAGCCGCCGCCACTGCTGCGATTCGGGATCAAGCCTATCTTGCTGAAATCAAGGCCAAACTCATCCGCACACGCGAACGGCTCTACAACGCTCTGTTAGAACTGGGGCTTTCGGCGATTCCCAGTCAGGCCAATTTTGTTTGGTGTCGATCCTCGGGATTACCCAACCAACTGATTTACCAGAAACTCAAAGAAAGGAAAATTCTGATTCGGTACATGAATTATCCCGATTTCGGCGATGGTTTAAGAATCACAGTGGGGACGGACAGCGAAATCGATTCCCTCTTGAAGGCTTTGAAAGAGATTCTGTCATAGAGAGTGTCACACCAAGTTTGGGACGTTTCCGCCTCTCATTCCTGACTCCATCATGCAATGTGCTGAACCTCGATTATCTAATCTGGGTTAGCATAGAACCCCCAATCATTCCTTATTCCATCATGCAATGTGCTGAGTTGTTGAAGGATAAATCACTGCTCGTTTTTTCTCACACAATCTGACGTTGCTTAGAAAAGCCTTTCCGGTTATTACCATTTCTAAATGATCTATGAGGACCTGCAATGAAATACCTTCCGATTCTGGCGTTCAGTCTCGTAGTTTTGACCCCGATTTTTGCGGACGATGCCAAAGACCTTCAAGCCAAATGGCAGGCCGTCAAAGCTCAAATCGGCGGGCAATCTCTACCGGCCGATACCGTGCGAAAAATGTCGGTCACATTGGATGGGACCAACTACGATGCCCAAACTCCCAACGGCCCCGACAAGGGAACTTATAGAATTGGTAGCGAATCGAAACTCAAAACCATCGACATGACCGGCGGGCCTGAAAGCCCTTTCAAAGATAAAACCATTCTGGGCGTTTATGAACTCTCTCGGGATACTTTGACGATTTGTTATTCTTTTACCGGAAAGCGACCTACCGAAATCAAATCGACCGAGGCTAACCTCTTTGTGGTCATTACCTATAAAAAAGTAAAGTGATACGGGTGGGATTTGGTGAATCGGTGACCCGTTATTGCATCCTTGAGTAGACCACCGTGAAAAAACTTCGTTGGCTTCTGATTATCCCATTATTCCTGTGGCTTCAATCGGCCCTTTACACAGTTGATCAAACCGAATTCGTTGCGGTCAATCGCTTGGGTGAGCCGATTGTTACCCAC
>CAZFDX010000235.1:0-5267 GCA_964518325.1 uncultured Alcaligenaceae bacterium
GGCGGGAGGCCAATTGCCGGGGAAGGCGACGGGGGAGGTTGCCTTCATGCCGGCCCCGAGGTCGGAGTTGCCATGACCAAGGCGTTTATCTCTCAGGTGACCACCTTGGCGAAGTTGGAATTATTCTTTGGTCGGGTGCGGCACCGTTCGAGTTTGCAAGGGGCGAAAATGATCGAGGACCTGCGGGCGTTGCCCGATGCGGTTCGACAAGCCCTGAAATGCAACGAGGAAGTGAAACGAATCGCCCAGAAATATCATCACGTTTCCAACATGTTGTTCATGGGGCGGCAGTATATGTATCCGGTGGCCTTGGAAGGGGCATTAAAGCTCAAAGAAATTTCCTACATCCATGCCGAAGGATACCCCGCCGCCGAGATGAAGCATGGCCCCATTGCCTTGGTCGATGAAGAATCCCCTAGTATTTTCTTAACACCAAGGGGAAGCGTGTTTGATAAGGTCATGTCGAATTTAGAAGAAGTGAAAGCCCGACGCGGACCCGTGATTGCCATTGCTAGCGAAGGCGATGCCAAGGCAGCCGATTATGTGGCCAGCAAGGCCGACGAAGTGATTTTTGTGCCCGATGTTCCGGAATATCTGCAACCGGTGGTCACCGTGATTCCCCTTCAATTGTTGGCGTATCATGTGGCCCTGTTAAGGGGGTGCGATGTCGATAAACCCCGCAACCTAGCAAAGAGTGTCACGGTCGAGTAGCATTTTTGGGGAAGCTCCCTTAAAATCCTTATGACCCTTTTTTTCGATACGATCATCACACTTTACTTGCTTCCTTTCTTTGTAAAAATCGACCGGATCGATAAGATGAAGATATCTTAACTTCAGTGCCCTTTCTTATTTTGGGATCAGTTTATGCGCAGAATTTGGACGTTTCTGGGTCTGATGGTATTTGTGCCCATCACTTTGGGACAAATGGAGACCCCACCTAAAAAATTCGAGGATTTTGATAAGGTCGTTGCCGGTGCGAAGGTCTACGAGGGGTTATTCAAACTCTATCAAAAAGACGATCATGTTTATGCGGAGATTCAGCCCAATCAATTGGATCGAGCCTATTTGGCGCCGATCTCTTTGGCCCGAGGGGGCGTTGGCTTTGCTGGGCATACCCTGAATTTTGATGAGCAATGGGTGATTTCGTTCAAGCGTGTTGGCGATAAAATCCATTTGATTCGTCGGAATGTTCGCTTCAAATCGAACCCTGGACCGGTGGCTCGCGCCGTCGAAACCACTTATACCGATTCGGTTCTCATGGCTTTACGAATCAAGAGCATTCACCCATTTCGGAACTCGATATTGATTGACCTGAATGATATTTTCCTGAGCAATTTTGCCGATCTGCCTTTTGGCTTTTTCGATACCAATCGTTCCGCTTGGCATAAGGTCAAGGCCTTCTCGAAGAATGTCGAGTTTCAAGTGTTGGCGACCTTTTCGGGCCGCCCGACAGATGATCGAGTGATCGATCCGCGTGGGAATACCATGGTGATTCATTATGGCATTGTGGAACTCCCCGAGGGATACCAACCCCGACATGCTGATGATCGCGTGGGGCACTTCCTCACCGCCATCAAAGATTTTTCCACAGACGATAAAGATACCTCCTTTGTTCGTTACATCAACCGTTGGCGTTTGGAACGGGTCGATGGCAGCGTTTGGAAAGAAGGGGGCAAGCTGGTTCCGCCGAAAAAGAAGATTGTGTTCTGGATCGAAAAGAGTGTGCCCGACGAGTATCGAGCGGTGGTCCGTGAAGGGATTTTGGAATGGAACAAAGCCTTTGAGAAAATTGGTTTCCGCGATGCCATCGAAGTTCGCCAACAAGAGAACGAAGATTTCGATCCTGAAGATGTCACCTATAGCACCTTCCGTTGGGTCACCAACGACGAAGGTTACGCGATGGGCCCCAGTCGAGCGAACCCCTTCACGGGAGAAATTATCGATGCGGACATTATTTTCGATGCCAGTATGGTTCGCTTTTACAAGACCAATGCCAATTTCTATAAATCCGAACGGGGCATTACAACCGAACCGGATAGCCCCATTCAAGCCTCGCGGCGAGGTTGGTTGATCCCCTCGGTCCCGTTGAATACGTCGGCCAGTAGCCTCAGTTGGGATACTCGCGAGAGCAAGAGCGAAGACCCCTATCAAGAGCGTCGCAATCAGCTCAGGGCGTTCCGTTCGGGATTATGCCAGTGTGCTTCTCATAAGCAATCGGAATTGGGGTTCGCCTTGGCCGCGATGGCCGCCACGTTGAATCTGAAGCCGGGCGATAAACTCCCCGATGAAATGATTCTTCAAGCGATTAAAGAAACGGTCATGCATGAAGTGGGGCATACCTTGGGGTTACGTCACAATTTCAAGGCCAGCACCATGCTCAAAGCCGAGCAACTGCACGATACCAACATCACTCGTAAACAAGGTTTGACCGCCAGCGTGATGGATTACAACCCCGTGAATATCGCCCCCAAGGGAGTCAAGCAGGGGGATTTCTTCAACACGACCATAGGCCCCTACGATTATTGGGCAATCGAGTATGCTTATAAACCTTTGACAGGAGGCACCGAAGGGGAACGCGAAGAACTAAAGAAAATTGCCTCCCGTTGTGCCGAGCCGGGACTCGATTACGGTACCGACGAAGATTTAGCCACTGCGGACCCGTTAATCAATCAATGGGACCTTGGGGCCGATACGCTCAAATTTGCTCAAGACCGCATCGCTCTTGCCGAAGAAATGCTCAAAGGGATTGCGGATCGGGTGGTTGAAAATGGTGATGGTTATCAACGTGCCCGCTTTGCCTTTTCGGTGATGTTGAATCAATACGGAAATGCCGCCTTCTTAGCGGCTTCGCATGTCGGTGGGGAATCGATTCACCGCGATCATAAGGGAGATAAAGGAGCGCGAGACCCGCTCGTTCCCATCAAGGGAAACAAACAACGCGAGGCCCTTAAGTTCCTGCAAGAGAAAATCTTTACCGATACCCCGTTCCAATTCCCGCCGGATCAACTGCGTAAACTGGGGGCCGACCGTTGGTTACACTGGGGGAACGAAGCCGCTATGCGCAACGTGACCTATAACCTGAACGATCGAATTTTAGGGGTTCAACGAGTCGCTTTGTTCGAGCTGCTGAACAACAATACGTTGCTTCGAGTTCAAGAAAACGTAGCCAAAGCCGATCTGGGGGACCAAAGCCTGCAACTCGGCGAGCTTTTCCGATCCCTTTCCGATTCGATCTTCGGCGATTTACCCACCGCAGAGAAAGCCCCTGCTTATAAAGCCACGGTGATTCGGCGGAATCTGCAACGAACCTATGCCAATGAATTGATTCGTTTGGCCGTCCGACCGGGCGCTCCCGCTGATGCTCGCAGCTTAGCACGGTTACACTTGCGAGAGCTTTACAAAAAGACCGATGCTCTGCTCCAATTACCCAAAGGCCCCACAGATGATACCACTCGCGCTCACTTGGAAGATTTGAAAGAGCAAATCGATAAGGCCCTCAAGGCAACCGTGACCATCACTCCCTGAGGGTATTCGTTCGCTGAATTTGCTACCTGTTTTTTACGTTCTTTGAAAGAATTGTGACCATCACATTCTGATAATGGTCGCGTGAGTATTGCTTGGCGGATGCCCCACGAATGTTATAAACACTTGCAACACTCTGCCACAACAATACTCACATCATCCGTGAGCTTACTTGAACCGCGAAAGTTGTTCATATCTTCAAACAGACCATCAGCGAGTTCTTGGGCGTGCAGTTCGGGATGGGAAGATAAATAGTTGACCAATCGTTCCGTACCATAAAATTCACCAATTTCGTTACGGGCATCGGTCAAACCATCGGTATACAGACAGAGCCGATCCTCGGGTTCTAAAAGCACCGTTTTTTCCTGATAGGTTTCATCGGGGGTAATCCCCAACATCAGGCCCCGAATGTACAGGCGCTCGCAAGTCTTTGTTCTGGCCCGAAACAGATAGGGGACGGTATGACCTGCATTTGAGTAAGTGAGTTCCCGAGTCTTCCGATTATAAATCGCATAAAAGGCCGTGACAAAGCGATCCTCAATGAGTCCGTAAAGACGTTTCCCCACCGCTTCGAGAGCTTGACTAGGGGAGATCGTTTTATTGGCAATTTCAGAAAAAGCCTGTCGCGCCATAATCGCAACCATTGCGGCGGGTAAGCTATGGCCACTCGCATCGGTCATCAATACCCCGAGATGATCCTCATCGGGCAAAGCAAAGTCGTAATAGTCCCCGCCGAGGGGATCCAACGGTGCGAAGTGAATCCCCCAAGCGAGTTCAGGCCAATCGGGCGGGGCCGTGGGAATCACAAACCGACGTTGCAGCCGAGCCGCCATTTGCATGTAGTGCCGAAATTCACTATCTCGGGCCAGCAATTCTTCGTTGGCCCGTTTGAGTTCACGGGTTCTTTCTTCGACCGATTGTTTCAAAAATAAATTGCGTTGCGACATCACTTGGCGGGTCGAAAGGATACCCACCAATTTTCCATCTTCCACAACGGGCAAATGCCCCACCCGAAGTCGTTCCATCGATTGCACGGCTTCTTCCCAACCCGCATCGGGCTGGATTGTATACGGGAAAGGAGACATCCATTCCGAAATCGGCATCGTGCGCCAACCTGGGCTTGCCGAGACTGCACGACGGAGAAAATCTCGCTCGGTGAAAATACCCACGATTTGATTTTGGTCGTTCGTGATCGGTATCGCACCAATCCGTTTTTGATTCATGATCTCAAGGGCTTCTTGGATCGGTCGGTCTGGACTCAGCCGAATGGGATTGGCTGTCATCAACTTTCGCACGGTGAGATCGTTTTGAAACGGCATACCCTTTAGAATAGAAGTTTTTCGATCGCTTCCAACCGTGAGATTTAGCGATCGGTCCGGTTCGCAAAAGCGAATATCCCAATGCTTGTTTTAAGAGGGAATCGTTCCGCATCGATTTCGCAAAAACGGATCCGTTCCGCATCGATTTCGCAAAAACGAATCGTTTGGGAAGGTTTCGATTATCGATTATCGTTTATCGTTTCATTGAGTCAATCGTCGATCGGCGGAGATCATGCAATGCGATCAAGCCTTGACGGGTTTCGCCCGCTCTTTGTTCGCCACGAGAAAATCCAGCGATTTTGCCTGATTTTCGAGAACATCCGGCAGCAGAATCGAGCCTTTGCGGACGGGCACAAGACCTTCGGGTTCTTGGCCTGTGGTGTAATCTTTCATGGCGCGGACTTTATCTTGAACGCGCATGAGACC
>CAZFDX010000236.1:0-12762 GCA_964518325.1 uncultured Alcaligenaceae bacterium
TATACAGGGTGTATTTGACGAATTGATCTGCCGATTTGGACCCGAAGGCGCTAGAGCCTCCTGCAGCACCAAACGCACCGGCTAGCCCCCCCCCCTTACCACGCTGGATTAACACTGTGGCAATTAACAACAGGGACATAAAGATAATGAGCGTATTGAGCACATAGGACCAAAAGCTCACGGTCGCGGCAGAGAACAAAATCACAATCGAAACTCCCTTTCAGCAAAATTCTCGGGCACCTTGAGAGGGTCCCCTCGAATCATAGCAGATATTGTAGAATTTATGCAAGAACTGGAAAGACTCCTTGTGAAATCCATGAAGATTGTCGCCTGAAGCCGGTATGTGCAAGCCTGAAGCCTCAATCTGCAAGCCTCACTGTGCAAGCCTGAAGCCTCAAGCCTGTATGTGGAAGCCTCAACCCTCAATTCCCAATCATTGCATCCTTTCTGTTTATTTCCTCCTTCCTCCCTATAGCCCTAATGGACAGCTTAACGAAGCAATCTCACTTACGAGTATCGAGAAAAGCATATCCAATTCCCACCGATCCGAGTGCAGATTGACGTTTCCGGTTCATCTTTAACGTTTAACGTCTCAAGTCTGATGTTCACCGGTCACAATTTCCAAAAGAGCGGAATTTGATAGGATAATAATTCACCCACCTTTATCCTCTTCAGGAGCCTCTCAGTGATCCGACGATTATTTTGCTTTGGCGTATGTTTGATGATGCTCAACGCCACAGTTTGGGGGCAAGAAAAGAAAGACCCCCCCAAAAAGAAAGACCCGCCGCAGAAAAAAGAAGTGACCCTCCCTGCGGACTTGTATACTCCGGAAGGTTTTAAGGTCGATCTGGTGGCGGTTTCGGACCCTGCCACCCAAGGTTCATGGATTAACCTCGCGGTCGATGGGAAAGGTCGGCTCATTACAGGGGGGCAACGGGGCCAAGCATTGATCCGCATGACACTCAAAGACGGTCAAGTGGTCGCTACCGAGAAACTCGATTTGCCCATCACCGAAGTCATGGGGATGCTGTGGGCCTTTGATTGTTTGTATGTGAATGGGTTCGGTCCCAAAGGGTTCGGCCTGTATAAGTGCAAAGAAGAATCGGCCAATGGGAAATTTTCCTTCACCTTCCTGAAGGAATTCAAAGGGGCCGGTGAACATGGTCCCCATGCCGTCGTTCTCGGACCGGATCAAAAAATCTATGTGATGAACGGTAACCACACCGATGTTCCCGAAGGAATGTCTCCGAAGTCCCAACATCGTAACTACAAAGAGGATCACCTGCTTCCCCGTCAATGGGATGGCAATGGTCACGCCGCAGGGAAACTGGCGCCGGGGGGCTATGTGGTTCGGACCGATGCGGATGGCAATGAATGGGAATTGCTCCTTGGCGGTTTTCGTAATGCCTACGATATGGCCTTTAATATCGATGGGGAATTATTCACCTTCGATAGTGATATGGAATGGGATTGGGGGATGCCTTGGTATCGACCGACGCGGGTGAATCATTGCACTAGCGCTTCGGAAGCGGGTTGGCGTTCCGGAACCGGAAAATGGCCCAGCTACTATCCCGATAGTCTTCCTGCCATCGTGGATATTGGTATTGGCTCTCCGACCGGTGTTTGCAATGGTCTGGGGACTAAGTTCCCCGCCAAGTATCAAAAAGCGATTTTCATTTGCGATTGGACCTATGGGCGATTGATGGCCGTTCACTTGACCCCCAAAGGTTCCTCGTACACTGCCACCTACGAGAATGTGGTGGCCCCCTTGGGCTTAATGAAGAAAGATGCCCCCAAGAAACCTTTGAACCTGACGGATGTGGTGGTCGGACCCGATGGGGCCATGTACTTTACGATTGGGGGACGAAATACCCAAGCGGCTCTGTATCGCCTTTCTTACGTTGGCAAAGAATCGACGGACCCGATTAAACCTTCCGACGAAGGGAAGAAAGAACGGGAACTTCGTCGCTCTTTGGAAGCATTTCATGGGAAAGAAGACCCCAAAGCGATTGAGACCGCTTGGCCTCATTTGAGCAGTGAAGATCGCTTCCTGCGATATGCCGCCCGCGTCGCGATCGAATTTCAGCCGGTGGCCTCTTGGAAAGAAAAAGCCCTGTCGGAACAAAATCCCACCGCTGCGATTCAGGCTTTACTCGCTTTGGCTCGTTACGGTGACCCCAAAACTCAACCCGAGATTCTGACCGCTTTGGCACGCTTCCCCTTGAGTAAGCTGACCCCCGAACAACAACTCGAAAAGCTCCGAGTGATTGGGGTCACTTTCAGCAGAATGGGACGCCCCAGCGTCGAGAATGCCCGTAAGTTGATTGCCGAACTCGATCCGTTGTTCCCGAGCAATTCAAGCAATCTGAACCGAGAACTTTCCCAAGTGTTGATTTATCTGCAGGCGCCGGGGATTGCCGGAAAATGCCTGAAGCTCATGTCCGAAACGAAACTCCAAGAAGATGTCTTCCATTATGTGTTCCATCTGCGGACCTTACCTTTTGGCCAATGGACGATCGAACAGCGTAAGGAGTATTTGTCTTACTGGACGAAAGATCGAAAAAGCTACCAGCATTCCCCTGAGATGGTGAAATGGTTTGAAGAAGCAGGTCGGCCCTATAGTGATGGGGCGAGCTTTGCGAATTTCTTGAAAAACTTCCTTCGCGATGTGGTTCCCAACCTGTCCGAGGCAGAACTGAAAGAACTTTCTCCCATAATCACTGCCATCAATGATAAAGCGGTGCCAAACTACAATACCAAACCGCGTCAAACCGTCAAACAATACAAGATCGAAGATTTGCTCGAAAAGGTCAGTAAGGTCGAGACGGGGCGAAACTTTGAACGGGGGCGAGATGCCTACATTGCCGGTCAATGTATCAAGTGCCACCGCATGGGAGACGAAGGGGGCGCCGTTGGTCCCGATCTCACTGCCATCAGCAGCCGGTTCAATCGCAAGGATATTTTGGAATCGATCATCGAGCCTTCTAAGGTTCTTTCGGATCAATATCAGAATGAAACCTTCACCACGCTGAGTGGAAAGACCATCATTGGCCGCGTGGTCGATCAAACTCCGAAGAAAATCGTTGTCCAGACCGATCCGCTCTCGGCCAATCGGGTCGAAATTCCTATGGATGATCTGGAAAAACGCGCTCCTTCTCAGGTTTCCCCGATGCCAGCGAATTTGATTGATGTGCTGACCGAGGAAGAAATTCTCGACCTGTTTGCCTACATGGAAAGCGGTGGAAATAAGAACCACCGTCTATTCCGGAAGTAGCATCATTCGCCTTGCTGGATCGCGCCTTTCGCTTGAGGAGAGGTCATTTCGATTCCCTGAGTGAGAGGCGATTTTTCTAAATCCAGCAACTCGGTATCCCAATCGTCCCTCACAACAGCTTTTTGGATTAAGACTAAGCCACAAAGGACGAGCCGTTGCTTGGCTCAAACTTCTTCGTTCCAATGGTCGCCCTCGACGACGGCGGCTTCGATTTGCCGGATTTCGATTTGACTGATTTCATTGACGCAGATTTCTTCTTCTCCCAATAACCAAACTCGGGTGCCGACCCCTTTGGCGAAGCCGTGGCATTCCAGCCAGTCGGTTTCTTGACCGATTTGCAAGGCTGGGTCTTCCGACGTATGCGAACCAAGATAATTCAATGGCAAGTAACCTTGTAGGGGTTCATTTTGATGACGCAATTGCAGGCTCACGGGGCGAAAGAGAGTATCGCGGATCGTTTGGGCTGGTTCGAGACGCAGTTTGCGAACCTCGGCAAATGGAATCCAATAGTAACTGCCCAGATAAAAAAATTCGAGAACGTCCGCAAGAAAATCATCCGATTCCCGCCAACCTTCAAAAGGCCGCCCATCGACAAAGCCAATTAAAAAAGGACTATGGGAATCGGCTTGTTCAATCAGGTCCATGACCTCTTCTTGAGAGTCCGTGTGCATGGCCTTCCAGCGGGCCTCGAGATGGATCGAAGGGACCCAAAATTGAGGTTTGTTTTGGGGCTGTTGACGCATCCTCTCGGCAGAAAGAATTTCTCGCCACGATTGAAGCCACGCCCAATACTCTGGGGTGGGAGGAAGCCTTTGCAGATAGGCCTCGACCAAATCCCATTCCCCGACAAAAGCAAGAAACTCTGCCAAAAGGGAAAGCTCCTGTGGATTCTGGGGATGATGCTCCACAAGGGAGGATTGTAGTTCGATTGCCTTTTCCAGTTCGGCTTGCTCAAATAATTCCAAGGGTTTCAATGGGAAGTTACCAAGTAAAAATCAGGGTGGTTTCGGAAGACACTATTTTTCGACGCAGAGTATTTTACGACAAGATGTTACAATAATCCTTGCCTCGTCAAATTTTTTGCCTATTAAGTACCTATACGAGAATGATTCTCGGTTTGGAATAACACCACAAAGGTGATTGCCCACACGAATTTCAATCCCCTTTTTATAGGAGACTACAACATGTTCAGCATCGTCATGGCCGCCAGCATGGTGGCTGCCCCCGAACCCACAGGTTTCTTCTTCAAGTTCTCTTGCGGAAATCCCTGCTACACTCACAGTTGTGCCACCCCGATCTATACTCATGGGGGCTGCTGCACCACCACTTGTGCCACTCCAGTGCATGTGCAAAGCACCTGCTGCGTAACCCCGACCTATCATCGGGGGGGCTGCGGCTTGTTCTCTTGCTTCAAATCGATTTGCCACACTCCGGTTTATGCGGCCCCTTGTGGAACCGCCACCCCTTGCCATCCGGTTGTGGTGACTCCTGCGACCCCCGCCCCTAAGGAAGCTCCCAAAGAAACTCCGAAGACCCCGAAGGAAGCTCCCAAAGAAACTCCGAAGGAAGCTCCCAAAGAAAAACCCAAACAGTAATTTTGTACTGCTGACGGTTTTGCCGATTTCTTCTCGGGAAAATGACCCGCTTCTTTATGAGGCGAGGATGGGATAAAACCCCTAAGGAATTCTTCCCAAGTTACAACCGATGAACAAAAGGCCCGATCTTTCCACGTTAGGTAAGATTGGGCCTTTTCTTTTTTTTCGTTGGGGAATGTCTGTCCTCTTGGCTTTTCATTCGGTGCCGGCCAGTAAGTCGCTTTGCTCACGAGGTCACGAACGGCTAATCCCCCCTGAGCCAAAGGAGCCTGTGAATTCATTCGGTTCGGGCAAGTAAATTGATATTCTAACTGTTCGCTCCCTTGGTCTGTTGGATTGACTTCTTATTGAGAAAGGTGGACCTATGTTGCTCCCTGAAAAATGTGTACCGGTTGCCCTACTTCTGGCAGCGATTGCCTTTTGGCCCCTTGCGGTTCATGCAGGGCCTGAGGCATTGGAACGAGCCAAAAAGCTGATTAGCTATCATGAAAAGACCATTCGACCTTTAGAAATTGCCGCCGCCGAAGCGTGGTGGGTCGCGAACATTTCGGGAAAAGACGAAGATTTTGCCAAAAAGGAACAGGCTCAAAACAAGATCGATGAGGCCCTATCAAATAAAGAGACCTTTGCGGAGATCAAAGCGGTCAAAGCTCTCAAGGATAAAGGCGAAATCCCCGATAAGCTCGTGGCGCGGATGGTGGACCTGTTGTATCTGATGTATCTTGAAAAACAAGTCGATCCCGAATTGCTCAAGAAAATCACCGCCAAGGCCAACGAAGTCGAGAAGAAATTCAATGTCTTCCGAGCGAACGTCGATGGCAAAGAATTAACCGATTCCGAAGTTCGCAAAATTCTCAAAACCTCGACCGACAGTAAAACCCGTCAAGCTGTTTGGGAAGCCAGTAAAAAAGTCGGGGCCGATGTGGCCGGTGATTTGAAAGAGTTGGTGAAACTCCGCAACGAAATGGCCACCAAACTGGGCTTCAAAAACTATCATGCCCTGCAACTTTACCTCAACGAGCAAAACGGTGACGAGTTGATTAAACTCTTTGATGAACTCGATCAATTGACCCGAGAACCCTTTGCCAAAGCGAAAGCGGAAATCGATCAACGCTTGGCCAAAAACTGCGGCATCAAGGTCGAAGAATTAATGCCTTGGCACGTTCACGATCCCTTTTTCCAAGAATCTCCGGCCGTGTTTGATGTGAATTTGGACGAACCCTACAGCAAGGCCGACATTCTCAAGTTGTGCAAAGATTTTTATGCAGGGATCGATCTTCCGATTGATTCCGTTTTAGCACGGAGCGACCTTTACGAGAAGAAGGGGAAATCCCCCCATGCTTTCTGCACCGACATCAATCGAGAAGGGGATGTGCGCGTTCTGGCAAACATCGTTCCCAACGAGTATTGGATGGGAACCATGTTGCACGAACTGGGTCATGCCATTTATAGCAGTAAGAACATCCCGCAATCGGTTCCTTATTTACTCCGCAGCGAAGCCCATATCCTCACGACCGAGGGGGTGGCCATGCAGTTCGAGCGATTCTCGAAATCGCGGGCTTGGTTGGAAAAAATGGGGGTCAAAGTGGAAAATCCCGAAGCGTTTGATGTGGCAGCCGAGAAGGTCCGCAAAAATCAACTCTTGATCTTTTCTCGCTGGTGCCAAGTCATGCTGCGATTTGAAAAGAGCATGTACGAAAATCCCGATCAGGACTTGAATAAACTCTGGTGGGACCTCGTCGAAAAATATCAGTTGCTCAAACGACCTGTGGGCCGCAATGCCCCCGACTATGCCAGCAAAATTCACATCGTCTCGGCTCCCGTTTATTATCACAATTACATGATGGGGCAACTCTTTGCCTCTCAGGTTCATGCGACGATTGCCCAAGAAGTTTACAAAGGGGCCGATCCTCAATCGATTATCTATGTGGGTGAGAAGAAAATCGGTGAGTTTATGAAAAAGCGAGTCTTTGAACCGGGCCGTACCTTAGATTGGCGGGAGTTAACCAAATTCGCAACCGGTCGAGAGCTTTCCGCCAAGGATTTTGCTGCAGATTTTGGCGCCAAATAGCCCCTCGATTCACCCCCTGCACATTCACATCCGATCCACCTGCGAATCCCTGCAACAATTGGACCTTTTCGCGAATGGGATTCTCGTCTCTCCTTGCATCTGATGATCCACCTTTGAACACACTCCCTCTGATGATGGCCTCTCTCTGATGATGGCCTCATCTCTGATGATGGCCTCCCTCACGCCCCCATCAGATAACCGCCCCATCACCTGATGGCCAAACTCCATCACCTCCCACCTTACCTTATCTCGGCATCGTCGAACCCGTGCCGAAGCATGGCAAGTTCCGAGGGAAAGGGGAATTCTCCCGATTTTCTCATCTCTTGAATGGGTCCTGTTAGTCCCATTGGTCCGCTTGTAGCGATTAGTTTGGTAAATTAGGGACAGAATCGGGCCTGAAATAATTGGCCAAAATGCCATATTCTGTTAAGATGAGGAAGATAGGTGAAACAGGAAGTATTACCCCAAACAGGAAGACTGACTCTCATTCTTGAGTCACAATTTTAACTTTTAAGGAGAGGTCGATCCATGCGCCGGGTTGTTGTTACCGGTCTGGGTGTGGTGGCTCCAAACGGGATTGGGAAGGAAGAATTTTGGGCCAACTGCACCAATGGAGTTTCTGGCGTGGGGAAAATCTCCGCGTTCGATGCTTCTACGTTTCCCATTCATATTGCAGGTGAGGTGCGTGGATTTAATCCGAATCCGTTCATTCCTGATTCGATGCGGAAATCCCTGAAGGTGATGAGTCGAGCCGCCCGCTTTGGTGTCGGTGCCGCTGGGTTAGCCCTTCAAGATAGCGGGATTTCGATTGAGAATGAAAACCCTGAACGGGTGGGGGTCGTCGTCGGGACCGGCCTCACCCCGATTGACATCCCTGAGATTATGCCCGTTCTCCAAAAGGTGATGCTGCCCGACGGCCAATTCGATCTATCCTCGCTTGGAGCAAATGCCGAAAATCCCCTGTTCCCTCTTTGGCTGCTCAAGTATTTGCCCAATATGCCCTCGGCCCATATTTCCATGATGTTCAACGCGCAAGGGCCAAACAACACCGTGACCACCGCTTGTGTGGCAGGGACCCAAGCGATTGGGGAAGCCTTCCGGATGGTGGCACGGGAAGAAGCGGATGTGATGATTGCCGGTGGGACCGATAGCCGGCTCGATCCCCTCCTGTTGATGGCCTACACCTCGATGGGAACTTTGAGCCGACGCATGGACTTGCCGCCCCAAGAAGTTTCTCGGCCTTTTGATAGAACCCGAGATGGTTTTGTTTTGGGTGAAGGGGCAGGCATGTTGATTCTCGAAAGCTACGATCGGGCGCTCAAACGAGGTGCCCGAATCTATGCCGAAGTGTTAGGCTTTGGCAGTAGCTTCGATGCCTACTCGATCATTAAACCCGATCCTGAAGCTCGTGGGGCCGCCCGTGCGATTCTCAATGCTCTGCGTGAAGCAAAGGTCGATCATCGCGACATCGATTACATCAATGCTCACGGGACCAGCACGCGCCTGAACGACCAAATGGAAACCATGGCCGTGAAACGTGTTTTCGGTGAGCGGGCTAAACAGATTCCTATGTCGTCGATTAAATCGATGATTGGGCATTCGATTGGGGCTAGTGGTGCGATCGAAGCGGTAGCCTTGGCGTTGACCGTATCGAAAAAGGTTCTTCCGCCCACGATCAATCTTCATCATCCCGATCCGGCTTGCGATCTCGACTATGTCCCGAATGTTGCCCGTGAAGCCAAACCAATTGTGACGCTTTCAACCAGTTTCGGTTTCGGCGGGCAAAACGGTGCCCTTGTGATGCGAGCCGTTTGATCTTTTGATTCTCAACTCGGTCCGAATTCATTGACCGTCCCGACTTCCTTGGGATGTTTTCGCAGGTAACCCGTTTACTTCCCCTTTGGCATACGTCGCAACCTTTTTGTTTGTTGCACAGTGGTTACACAAACTTCTCTTTCATTTACCTCGTCATTAGGTGTAAGATAAACACTCAACTCATTGAGGGTCCAATTATGTTGCAAAAATCTGTATTGTGGGCGACGCTCGTGGCCATGCTGCCGTTGAGCTTCGCAAAGGCCCAAGAAACAAAGAAACCCGAGAAAAAGGTCCCCATCGTTGAGGTCGTCTTTTGTCTCGACACTACCGGAAGCATGGGGGGACTCCTCGAAGGGGCCAAGCAAAAAATCTGGTCGATGGTCAATCAGATTGCTGGTGGAAAACCCACTCCGGAACTCCGCATTGGTTTAGTGGCCTATCGGGACAAGGGAGATAATTACGTCACTCAAATCACAGACCTTACCGATGATTTAGATAGCATCCATAGTAAGTTGAAAGAATTTCGGGCACAAGGGGGGGGGGACTTTCCCGAGCATGTGAATCAGGCCTTGGATGATGCTGTGAATAAAATCAAATGGTCCAAGGAAAAAAACACCCTGCGCGTGATTTATTTAGTGGGCGATGCTCCCCCCCACATGGATTACACCGATGATGTGAAATATCCTGACACCTGCAAAAAAGCCAAGGAATTGGGCATCATCATCAATGCCGTGCAGTGCGGGAACAATGCCGACACGACCAAATCCTTTACCGATATTGCTGAGAAAGGAGGGGGAGCCTTCGTGGTGATTCCTCAAGATGGAGGAACGCAAGTGGTGTCCACCCCCTTTGATAAACGCCTTGGTGAACTGAGTGTCGAAATTGCTTCCACCAATATCTACTACGGCGATGAAAAGGCCCAATTAAAAGCCGAAAATGCGCGGAAAGATGCAATTGCCTTACCAGCAGCTCCTCCCGCCGCTGGAGGGGGGGTAGGTGCCGCTGCCGAGCGCGTGGCCGGTTTGGCCAAGATGGGGAAAGTGGCCGCGAATGATCTCATTCAAGATATGGCTGCCGGTAAAATCAAACTTTCGGACATTAAAGAGAGTGAGCTTCCGGCCGAATTGAAAAAGCTCGATGAGAAAGCTCGCGTGGAGTACATCGAAAAACAAGCCAAGAAGCGCCAAGAATTGCAAAAGGAAGCCCTAGAGCTGGATGCAAAGCGGGCCGAATTCATCAAGAAGAAACTCGAAGAAGAAAAAGCAAAAGGCAAAGGTAAAGATAGTTTTGACACCAAAGTTCTCGAAATCCTTCGAGAGCAAGCGAAAAAAGTAGGTATCGATTACTAAAGTTTCCCGATTGCTCAAGCTCCTCAATCGTTCCAACAAATACTGGATCCTCCTCTCTCGTTCTGTTGCCGCTCCTCATATCTCACTTCTCCTTTCTCACTTCTCGCTCTTCTTCTAGCCGCTCGCTATTTTTCATCCCCGTCTCCTTCTGGACCGTGTTCATTTTGATCGGCCTGAGGTTCTGGTGATTTGCGATATTTGATGATTCGAGCGGGGACACCTCCGGCAATGACCCAATCGGGGATGGGCTTGGTCACCACAGCACCGGCAGCGATGACCGTATTTTGACCCACGTCCGCCATGACGACGGCGTTTGATCCGATCCACGAACCGGCACCAATTTTGACGACGGACCAAACGCCCGGTTGTTCGCGAATTGGCCGAGTGAGATCATCGATTCCGTGCATCCTGCCCCCGCTGGGAATTTGCACAGCTGTGGCAATCAGCACATCTTGCTCGATGTGAGCCGAACCCAGCGAACAATAAGGACCGATATAAACCTTCGGGCCAATCCGACATTCGCACTTAGAAAAGATCGTCCCAAAACAGATAGTCGCCGAGGGATCGCATTCGTCCAACGTCCAAGCCAAAAAGGCCCTTCGGACATATTGGCCGATCAATCCGGGCCATAATGCCAGCGCTTGGGTGGAACCTTCCAAGGCCCGATCCTTCCCAACGAAAAGAGCCTTCAGCCAATAATTCAATAATAAAGGGAACGCTAGAATGTTAGCGCCCAGCCGAAGAAGAAACTTGACCCCTGTGCGCAATGTCGTCATCGATAAGTCTCAGTAATCGGCTTTTCGGAGTTCAACGGCCGCGACCAAAAACATGGCTCCCGCAAAGAGTAACGAAGCCACTGCAGACCACCCCAGTGAAATTTTTCCTTCACTTAGGGCGTTCCGAAATTCGGGCACTTCGGCAGCAAATCCTTGGGTTTCTAGGGTTTCGTCGAAAATCATGTTCATATCGGCCGGTTTGGGTAAGCACCAATACCCGACTTCCACGGCCCCCCGTGAAAGGCTCGTGAGTCCCTGCGGATTATGGACCACCACGCTATGTCGGGCGAAATTCATTCCCCAGCAAATCACCCAGAAAATTAATGTCGCAAAGACACAGACCACCGTGGAGCGAGTCCACACGGCAATCATGGCCGAGAAGGAATAAAAGACCGTGAAATGGAGTAATAAAACGGGGATGGCCCAGAAATATCGGGCATCGAAAACACCCGTGCTAAAACCTAAGGCCAACCAAGTTCCCATGACAAAAATCACGGTTTGAATGAGTGCGAACAAAAACACCCCGAGAACCTTTCCGAGCAGCAGCGCCCACCGAGGAATAGGTTTCGCGAGCAGAACCGTGGCTTGGGTCGGTTCGAGGAAGCTCGGCAGAAATCCTGCCGTCCAAATAATGGCCAAGAAAATCCCGACTGTACCTGCGACTAAACCCGCTAACCAGACTTGCACAAACCGGACACTATCTTGTTTGCCCCGTGCCGTGCGAATCTCCATCAACCCGAAGCCTAGCGAAAGTCGATCTTTCCCAAGAGGGTCCAACCCCAGTTCACGCAGTTGCTGTTCGCTGAGCTTTTTGCCCTCTTCGGAATAGATGGGAATCCCGACTTGATCTTCATTTGGGGAGGTCGGTAGCCGTTCAAAATCAGAGGCCCGCACACTCAAACAAAACAGAATCACCAACACGCTCATGCCGAAGGTGATCCAAAACAAGCGGGATGCCAACGATTGGCGAAGGGTATCTAAAACCATCCAACCGATGGTCCGAAGCAACACCGGTAAGTTCATGGGGTTCTCCCTTCGTAGGTGGAACGCAGAGCTTGTTCCAAGGTTCGTTTGGCCCCTGATTTCGGATCGCTCAATAAAGGGGCCAGTTCCGATTCCAGCGCCAATTGCCCTCCCACGATCACGGCAATCCGATCGCACACTTGTTCCACTTCGGATAAAACATGGGAAACGAGAAGGACCGTTTTGCCCCGTTTCTTGAAATCGGCCACCACTTCGCGGAGCAGATTCCTTCCCAAAAGATCAAGCCCCTCGGCGGGTTCATCCAAAACTAACAGATCGGGATCGTTCAACAAGGCTTGGGCCAAGCCGAGCCGTTGTACCATCCCCTTGGAAAACCGTGTGATCGGTTCTTGTGTGCGATCTGCCAAACCAACTTGCTTCAGAAGCAGGTCCACCCGAGCATCGATTTTATCGGGCGGTAACAAGGTCAAGGCCGCGTAAAAACGCAACAGTTCTCGGGCGGTTAAATGTCGTGGAAAATGCTGATTCTCGTGCATGTAGCCCACTCGGGCCAAGGTCCCGATCTGCGAGATCGGTTCCCCCAAACGGGTCACCTCTCCCGAAGTGGGATGACATAACCCCAATAAAATTTTTACAAGGGTGGTTTTTCCTGCACGATTAGGCCCCAAAAGGCCAAAGATCGACCCTTCCGGAACGACAAAACTGACGTTCTGGACCGCTTGTGTTCCCCGACGACCTAGCAAACCGGTCGCGTAGAACTTGCTCACGTTCCGAAAACCAACCGAGTATTTCATGCAGATAGTCTAGCGCAGAAAAGAAAATACGCAAGACGGCAAATGGTAATAGATAGGGGTTGTTTTGGGGAGGAACCGGATCATCTGATCGTTAGCTAATCGTT
>CAZFDX010000237.1:0-5858 GCA_964518325.1 uncultured Alcaligenaceae bacterium
TCAAAATAAGATCATGAACATTTTCCATCGGAAGCCAATTGGTATTCGGTTTAGGTCCCGTCCCGATCAGGATCGGGCCATTCTCGGGATTGGTGGCTGGCAATCCGTGACTCCCTTTAACTATCGAGGCATCGAGTGGAATGACATCCAGTTTCATCCGGAAACCTAATTTTTTCTGTATGACTTTCCGAATTACTTTCAGTGTTGGAAACAGAATTTTGGGATCGAAAAATAATTCACACGGATCATACCCCGGCTTAGCATGAATGGCAACGGTCCGAGCATAATCAGGAGCATCCTCATCATCCAACCAAAAAGGATAAGCAAACCATGATTTTGGTTGACTGAGCGCGATGATTTCACCAGAGCGGGAATGATTGAAATGAAAAGCGGATCGATCCTCGCCAACAAGAATTTTGCTCACTCCCGTGATATTTTTTAATAAGCTAGCTACGGGTTTAATGTCATCTGGATTATTGATATAAATATGTGCTAATTGATGATCGCAAACAGCAAAAGCACGAGATTGGAATAAATCAATTTGTTCGCCAAAGGGGCCTTTACGAACTTCAAGCCAACCCTCTCTTCGTAATTCACGATTCAAATAAACAGGAGTATCAACATCACAATGTCCATATTCCGAGATTACCCAAACTTGTGCTCCTTTCTTCTCTGCAATATCAAGGATTGGTGCGCAGGCATCATCAAGTTCTTGCACCAATTTGGGCATATCAGATCCACTCGGTCCGTAGCGTTGGGGATCATAATCTAAATGAGGCAAATAAATTAATGTTAAATCGGGCGATTCTTTTTGGATCACCTCGGCACTCGCTTGAGCAATCCATTGAGTGCAGGGTAAACCTGCCTTGGGACCCCAAAAAGTGTGAAATGGAAACGCTCCGAATTTCTCTTCTAAATGATGAACCAGATGTTGAGGATGACCATGAATTCCAAATATCTTATTTCCATCAATTCCATAGTGAGGTTTCGGTGTTACAGAAAAATCAACATTGGCACCTTGATTGAACCACCAAAACATTTTGGCAACTCGAAAATCCTTGCCGCGAAGTTTCGCCCGATCTTTCGCAGTTTGATACAATGGTTCTGCCTGCATCAGGCGATTCGATTGTTGCCAAAATCGGACTTCATTTGTATCTCGGAACAGCCAACCGTTCCCCACGATACCATGACCAAAAATGTTCTTTCCTGTGAGAATCGTTGCTTGGGCAGACATGGTAACCGCAGGGACGACATCGCGTAGGGCGACTTGCCATTGACGCTTGGCCAAGGCCTGCAATTTCGGTGCATAAGGGAGTAATTGAGGGGTTAAACCCACAGCGTTTATTAAAACCAGCAAGTTAACTCCTTCGCTGAAATTTTAGGATTTATTAAATGGAGATTTTGCATTTTTGGGGCTAAAAAATAAATCCTCTTTTTTAATCAATGGTTTTTTTGCAAATGGTTTATAGAGCGGGTCACCAATCAAAGTTCCCATCCAACTTGCAAAATAAACTGTTCGGTGATAACACTCAACTAAGGTATATTCGCCTGTTGCCAAGTGGGCAAAAAACTCCGCCGGTTTTGGAAAACCTACGGTATAAGGTTCTGCCACAGGTCCTAAGGTGGCACAGGCCCCTTTCTCTAATAAATTTTTGCACCAATACTTGGCATCGGGTCGTCGCAAGGAAACCGCCTCGGAACTGGCCAAATGCCATGCAACGGCCCCTTTCACAAATTTGTTACTATCCACAAAATTGGCATGAGAATACCAACCGCAATAAATAGCAGAATCGGCACAGGAACCGGCGGCGAAAACTTCGGGCTTATCATCTAGAATCACATCCATTTTTGCATCTTTGAATATCTGGGCCATCTCTCGCATGGATTCATCGTAACCACTGTAACCCGTTCCACTCGGGTCCGTTTTCAAATCGAGTTTAATTCCTCGGGCATCGACATAGATCTTTCCTTGCAAACCGATTAATTCGGTTGCTACAGCATCATCAATTATTCGTTTGACAATTTCGGCACTGGGACCATCAAGGCGACAGGTCATCATCACAGGGGGAGTCTCTTTTTTGTCTTGCTCAGAAAATTTCCAATAATTCGCATTGATTACCCATCTTTGGAGAGGGTATTTTTCCCACCACAGCAACATTAATTCAGAATCGACAGATGCTTGCGATTCACTGTGATTTAAGATACGAATTTGATTCATCAAGAGATTTTCTTTGGCTTGTAATTTCTTTTCTTCGCCTTTTTGTTTTTCGATCTGTGATTTTTTATCCTCATCGATTTTATCTTTTTTCGATTCGATTGAATTGATTTCCTCTCGGATTCGTTTTAGTTCTTGCTTCAATGATTTGAGTTCCTGTTCCAGATTTTCTCTTTTCTTTTTCTCTTCTTCTGTCGGGATGCTCCCTCCGACTCGGAGTGGCACACCATACATGCAAAGAATCACTTTGATTTTATCTTTGCGATCATGAAGATTTTTTCGTAAGGGGGACACGATTTTTTCATCGTAATCTTTTCTGGAGATGTCTTCCTCTTTTGGCAAGTCGAGGATTACAAAGTTTTCTTCAGGAACTTTCCGTACCTTTGCATAGTGAATCGCTAAATCCTTTGATTCTGGAACATTCTTATTGATGATAATGCAAATCTGTTCTGGTGTGATTGCCAAAAGTGTGATAGGGCAAGCTAAGAATAATAGCATGACAAATCGGATCATTTGAAACCTCAAACTAAAAATTTATTGAAAGTCAGAATCATCGAAGTCGATCAGTTCCTCCGCCATGCTTTTTGGTTGGGGTTGGGATTTCGGCTTAAATGCTAACTCAGGGGGTAAATCAACCGATGGAAGTTTATCCCCCCCTAGTGCGAGATACTCATCATAGACTGAATCAACATGTGTTCATAAGCAACTTGGCTAATGGTACTGGCAGGATAAATTCCAATGAAACATAACAGCAGACCAACCAAATTGAACAAGAGATTCACCAAGGTAGTGATTGTCATAACGATCACATATTTGAACCCAAGAGTTTTTACAAAATTTAGGGCAAATCGGAACGTACCTTTGATGTCCAATTTTTGATGTTTTTGAGAATAGAGAAGCAATGGACCAGTCAAATACGAGATCAATAAACCAATGAACAGACTCAGTAACACGAGCAAAATCGGTATCAAAATTTTTTCATCCAATATCAAACCAATCCCTATAGCAACCCCTGCCAGAATTAAATAAATCGGCAGAACAATTAGCGCTGAAAAGATCAAAATCGTTACGAACGGCCATAGACCCAATTTCAAATAATCCAAAAATCGATCAAATAAGAAATCTGGATAATTTTCCCGCTTTTCATCTTTGAGCAACCACTCTGCCATAACCACCATATAACCCAGAAAAATAATCGACCCTATTGCAGGGATTAAACCGATTACCGTCCCAAGTAGAAGATTTTTAAATCCAGTTTGTGGTTTACGAACGAAAAATAAATAGGCCTTTCCGTAATCCATACGATTCTCTTAAAAACGATACCAGTGATGGAATGATCAAACACCCAATTTTGCTTTACATTCATCCAAAATGACTTTGGTTGCCGTGGCACCGACTCGCGTTACCCCCAAGGCCCGCACGGCAAGGACTCGTTCATAGGTCCGCACCCCACCGGCTGCCTTAACTTGAACGTGGGGGGGGGAATACTTTCTCATGAGTGCTAAATCATGATCTGTCGCACCACTTTCACCATAGCCCGTTGAGGTTTTGACCCAATCTACATACAAATCACCACAAATTTTGCACAGTTCTATTTTGTGTTCGTCCTTAAGGAAGCAATTCTCAAAAATCACTTTGACTTTGGCCCCAGCTTGATGGGCTGTTTTGGTCACGGCCTCAATATCTTGGGCCACATATTTCCAATCGCCGCTTAACACTTTGCCGATGTTCACCACCATATCCAGTTCGACGGCCCCATCATGAATCGCCTTTTCGGATTCAGCAACTTTAATTTCCGTCGTATGTCCACCATGAGGGAATCCAATCACGGTTCCTACCAGCACATCCGATCCTTGCAGAATTTCTTTTGCTAAGGGAACGGCATAAGGTTTGATGCAAACCGAAGCCACGCGATATTCCAACGCTAACTTACACCCCGCCTCAAGTTCCGTATCGGTTAAAACGGGTTGCAAAAGCGAATGATCGAACATTTTAGCGAGTTCAGAAAAAGATGGTTGCACGCGATTCTCCAACAAAGTTACTTGGGATTTATCTTATGTTTCTTCGTGCAAAAGAGTAGACAACCGTTGATATTCTGATAACCGTTTATTTGTTTGGTCTAGCCATTTTTGGTGTAGATGTCTTAGCATAGTTGATAGTGAAAGAAACTCGCTCGGAGTGTGGAACCTCCAGTGCAGTCCGGCATGCTTGACTTTCAACGATCATATTCCCTTACGTCGGATCGTTGGTCACTCTGTAACCATTGGTCGATTTACCCTCATCGATCGCTATCTGAAAAAGGCCGAGCAAGGCTAAATAACTATCGGTCTTTTCGGTCATTATTGCACTTCGAGGAATGGTTTGTTGACTCGATCTATCCAGCCCGAACTTTGAATAGACGGCAGAAAACTTCAACCATAAGACCGGTGTTCAAACCAGTGGAGTAAAGGTTTGCAAGATCGTTGAACGAGCCTGATGGAAACGATGTGTCAGACGGTACCGCAACGGGTGAAAGGCTCAGGAAAGCGATGGGATACAGTGAATGCGGGGCGCGTGCTGGCATTTCAGTGTCTGGAACAGAGTGCCTTGTGGCAGGCCTATCGGCGTAGTCATTTAACAACAGTCGCCTAGCGCTGCCCGAAAATTTTGCCAGACCCCTTTCCGATTGATTGACTCAATTCTGGAAGACTTTTCTTGTCCAATCTCCTTGAGGCTGCTAACTTAATAGAGACCTAACTTTTTTGGTTGGGTGATGGGGAGGAGTCCATGTCACAACCCAAAACGATTTTGCTCGTTGATGATGATCGAGAATTGATCGATGGCTTGAAGGCGTTGCTCGAAAAACAGGGCTTTAACGTGATTCAGGCCAACAACGGGCATCAGGCCCGCGATGTGATCTACGCCCAAAAGCCCGATCTAGTCATTCTCGATATGATGATGCCAAGGATGGGGGGATATCCCGTTCTCGAACATTTTAAGGGCAAGCCCGAGGCGCCTCCTATTATCATGATTACCGCCAACGAAGGTTCTCGGCATAAGGCCTATGCGGAATATCTCGGAGTCATCGATTACATTCGCAAACCCTTTGCTATGGATCGCCTACTCGAAGCCGTCGAAAAAGCTCTCAAAACTCCACCGACAACAGAGAGCAAAGAAGGGGCCAAAGCCGATTCTTAATGAGACTCACCCAGTAGTTTCCCGTTCGTGAAAAATCCTATCCAGAAAGAATGAGGAAAGCTCTCCCTGAGGTTTTAGGTGGTCAGGAGAATGGCCTCACGGATAAAAACTTCGCACGCCTGATGCCGTCGCCATCAGTTTGAAAAAAGCATCCAACGATTCTGGATGGTTCTGTTTCCCTTTGGCTAAGCGGATCGGCACGCCTTTGAGTTTCACTTACCATTCATCTTTCGAGGCTCGATGCCAACAAATGGCTTCGTGTAGAAGTTACCCCATTTGCCATGAAACGGGGGATCGTCGAGAGGCTAACCGACTGAGACCCCTTTACTCTTGAGAAATTTGGGGGGGCTTTTATTCGTGTACAATTGTCTACCTAGGTTGAACGTGGCAGATCAAAGTTTTTTTATAAGTGTTTATTTTGAAGAGAGATAAGAAAAAAATCGGGCTGGCGGGATTTGAACCCACG
>CAZFDX010000238.1:0-1618 GCA_964518325.1 uncultured Alcaligenaceae bacterium
ATAAAGGAATTGATTCGTTTTGCCAACCCCCCTCTCTCTGTTGGCGTGACCCGTTGACCTCTCGGGAATTGAGAAGTCCACAACGAAGCAAGCCCACGTTTTATTGACTCGTTTTTCGAGGTTTACCTTTGCAGACCCAACCTTCGGCACCAATGTGTCACCAACTGGGTATTGGTCACATAATGCCGTACTAACTTGGAGGGGATACCATGATCCCCATGACACTTTCGATCCTCTTGTCGTTTACGGATGTTTCCGATTTTGTGGTCGGGTACGAGGGACTCCGACCGGCCGAAGCCTACAAGTTCGGTGCGACCTATCAAAGTGCGCTGGCTAACTTACGCATCGCTGAGAAAATTCTTTCCGACGCTCGGACCGAAGCTCGGTCTGCGAATGTCAAACTCGATCAAACGTGGGAGGATTGGCAGATCGCCCGCATTGCCTGCTGGCGTGCTTTGGCCGATGCTCTCAACCGAGAAAACCATCCGAATTGGCGTGCTTACCGTTTAGCCGTTCTCCGCCAAGAACTCATTCCCTTTGGATTGGGACGCTATTCTTACTGGTCTTTCGGATGGATGCCCACTCCTACCCCCGATTGAAAGGAATCGGATGGATGCCCACTCCTACCCCCGATTGAAAGGAATCGTTCCAAATCGTTCTTGAATAGGGAATTCGTGCGGAGTGACTTGATCTTGAATAGGGAATTCGTGAAAAGTTTCACAATGCCCCTGCCAAGAGATTTGAGAGATAAAATCTTAAGAAATTCGAGAGATGAACTCGGCTCTCTTGTGGTTTAACGGACCTTGAGATAGTCCTCATGGGAGTCAGGGATATCCTGATATTTTCGATACCACTTGATGAAGGAGCGACAATCCCACAAAGGATGGGTTTTGGTGACAAATTCTTCAAGCGATTTGCAAAATAGCTCCGGCTCTGCAAGGAACAACGGAATCCAATCTCCGAAAGAGGCTGGACTAGAATAGAGAACCAAAAATCGTAATCCCCCGAGATTGATCGATCGAACGTGAATCACCTCGTCCCATTTCATTTCACGAATCAGGATGGGCCAATTGGGGAACTTGATCCCAGAAGGGGTGACTTTCACCCAAAAGAGAATCACGAGAATCAAAGTCGATACTAGAGCAAATAAAATGACAATCAAACGGGCCACCAACCAAGCCTTGAGATGTCGTTCTTCTTCCAAAAGTAGAAGCAGTTCAAAAACGCAGGCCGTCCAGAAACCGATAATCAAGGTGGGTCTTAATAATGCCATCCGAAAACGACGAGGTGTGCCATCGTAGTTGGGATCAGGCCAATCGGAATCGTTCATGATCGTAGTTGGTATCAGGCCAATCGGAATCGTTCATGACGGCAAGCCGAAGGTTTTATGTTCCGAGGCTTTTCAGGGGGCACGGTTAAGTTTTGATGGTTTTTACCAGAGCAAGGAAGCGAGCTACGGCATCGACCCCGTAGATGGGCTGACGCCATTGATTCGATTTGGCAAAAGGTTTAGCCACTTTAAAGCCAGCCCGCTTCAAGAGTTTTTGGATTTCGGTCAACTCGGCTTTTGATTCCGCGACTAAACGCACTTCGGCCCCTTTTTTGTAGTGCGTTCCAT
>CAZFDX010000239.1:0-16606 GCA_964518325.1 uncultured Alcaligenaceae bacterium
CAAAATTGCCGCCGAAGCCACGCTGGCCTTATCACCGATCGACATACCTCCGCAGGCAGTCACCGCCCAAGTGTGAGCGCTCACCCCAATTGGATGAGTCGGCCAGCCGAACAAGGCAATGGGAGTGTTCCAGCTAATGTCAGCAACATCGGTAGAGGCACCGACTTTAATATCCCGAATAAAGGGCATTGGCTTGGTCGCTAATCCCCGTTCTGGAAGCCCCATTTCCTTTTGACAAGCGCGAGCAAAGGCTTGTTCGGCCTCGGTCCAATCGAGCGGAGTATTGACTAAATGTTCGTAGACCCGCCGAGCTAATACTTCGTTGGGGATCAATTCGGCAGAACCGATTTCCAGATTGAAGGTCGCTTTGGTCTGAGTCGCCAAGGCGGCTCCTTCGGCGATTTTGCTCAGCCATTCGGCCATGGCATCGACCTTGGGGGTCGAAGCCTCGCGAGCGGTCATCCAAATGCGGGCCTCGTCGGGGACAATGTTCGGGGCCACCCCTGCAACCTCGTAGATATAGTGCATCCGAGCGGTCGGTTCGACATGTTCACGCATCAGGTTCACACCGTGAGCAAATAGTTCTGCGGCATCTAACGCGCTGCGACCGTTCCAAGGTTCATTCCCTGCATGAGCCGTTTTCCCTTTCCACGAGACCCGAATTTTCCGATTGGCCGCTGTGCTGAGTGTGCCAGTAACTGCAACCGGTGCGGGATGCCAAGCCAAGGCGGCATCGAGATCATCCACTAATCCGGCTTTGGCCATGAAAATTTTGGCACCACAATTTTCCTCGGCCCCACAGCCATAGACCCGTAACGTGCCCGAGATTTTTTTCTCGATCATGATCGCTTTCAAGGCGATCGCAGCCCCCGTACAGCCGGCCCCTAAGTTATTGTGTCCGCAACCATGCCCCTCGGTCTTTCCATTCGGTGCCGGTTTCACCTTGGGTTCTGCGGCATTCCCTAAACCCGGAAGAGCATCGTATTCGGGTAAAAAGCCGATCTTTGGCCCTCCTTCCCCTTGCATCCATTCCGCAATACAGGCCGTGGGATGCCCTCCTGATTTTCGGCTCACGATTTTGAAGCCTGCTGCTTCTAATTCACGAATGTGAACCTCCATCGCTTCTTGCTCTTTTAATCCCACCGCAGGGAGATTACACACCTCGCGACTGATTTTGATGATGGTTTTTTCAATCGCTTTTGTGGCTTGTTTTGCTAACTTCAAGGATTCTCTTTCGGCAGGTTTTTGCGCTGGCTCTCCTCCTTGTGGAGCCATCACCGGTTGAGCCATCACCTGTTGAGATAAAGCCGTCGCGGTGACCGCACCGGCCAACCCGACGAAATTTCGCCGAGACAGGGAATAATCAGGCTGCGAATCTTGTGGTCTCATGAGAAGGACCCCTAGGGTATTTTGGAAATCGTGATCCAAAGGAAACCGGAAATTTTGTAGGGAAAATTTTAGTGAGTGGCCCTTCGATCTTTCGAGGAAGATGACAAAAATATTCCATTTGCCGGCTTTATTTTTTGTAACGATCATTTGGCAAATAGGCTCTTTCTCCAAAGCCGATCGTTGTGAATTCCCCTCTTCTGTTGGA
The DNA here is from genome assembly GCA_964518325.1 of uncultured Alcaligenaceae bacterium. GTDB lineage: Bacteria > Planctomycetota > Planctomycetia > Gemmatales > Gemmataceae > SKW135. The sequence continues at coordinate 1,595 of CAZFDX010000239.1, forward strand.
TGTGATGAGGTTGAATCTCGGCAAGATGTAACGAGTTTATCGATTAGAAAGGGCCGGTTTTTCTGAGTTATCTGAATGGAATTTCTGCACGGACTTTATTTTTTCCTACAGTTGAAACGGTTTCATCTGTTGAAGGATGGATCGATTTCATCTGAGGAATCCACATCATGAGAAAATTCGGAACGACCCTTGTTTTGGGAGGTTGCACCTTCCTTGGTGCGATGATGGGAACGGACCTATTAGTGCAGTTTACTCTCATGAATGCCCAATCGCAGAAAACGGAACGAAGCACCTCGAACTACACTGTTCAACTTTCGGATCGTTTCCAAGAGGTCATACGCACCGTAAGCCCAACGGTCGTTGCAATCGATGCGGTGAAACCCCCCGCGCCCGGAAAGACGAAACCGGGCGGAGAATCAGGGTCCGGAGTGATGGTCAAGCTCGAAGGAGTGCGCGGAACCTTAGTGGTAACGAACAACCATGTGATCTCGGGTTCGAGCGCCGATAAAATCACGGTTTCGCTTTCCGATGATCGTGTTTTACGACCGACCAAACTTTGGGCCGACCCCGAAACGGACTTGGCAGTTCTGTTGCTCAGTAACGAGGACCTTCCCGTTGCCACATGGGGAGATAGTGACCGCGCCAAAGAAGGGCAATGGGTTTTGGCTTTTGGTTCCCCCTATGGGTTAAACAAATCGGTGACACACGGAATCATTAGCGCACGGGATCGTGGACAAGTCAGCTTGGGGAGCACCATTCGCATTAAGGATTTCCTTCAGACCGATGCTGCGGTGAACCCCGGAAACTCCGGCGGCCCGCTTGTGAATCTGGATGGCGAAGTGATCGGGATCAACGCTGCCATCGCCACCGATACGAATGGAAACCGAGGCGTGGCCTTTGCGATTCCGTCTAATCTCGTTCAAAAAGTCTTGCAAACCTTGGTCGAAAAAGGATCGGTTTCACGAGGATATTTAGGGGTACAATTAGCTTCCGTGATGGACCCTGCCGATGCGCTAAAGCTCGGGCTGGATAAAGTCCAAGGCGCCTTGGTTGAAGGAATTTATCCCGGAACCCCTGCCGAGGCCAGCGGCTTGCGGGCCAACGATGTGATCCTACAGGTCGAAGGAACCCTAATCCGGAACGAAAATCATTTAATCAATCTGATTAGTGGAATGGAACCCGGGCGCAAGGTTCGTCTGCGGGTTTGGCGGGCCGCTCAGCCCATTCAAGTGGAGGTCACCGTAGCCGATTGGAATAAAGGGAAGGCCAGCGTTCGTTAAACTTCCAATCGCATCAATCTCGAATCAAGGAAGGGCGTTCGCCCGTTCATTCGCCAAGTGCATCAATAGGCATTTCGATTCACGAATCCCTTCCAAATGGTCATGAACATAATCCTCAGATCGAACCAAGGTGTCCAGTGCGTGATGTAGTAAAGATCATATTGAACCCGTTTTCGTAACGAGGTATTGCCCCGCCAACCATTCACCTGTGCCCAGCCGGTGATTCCACATTTCACCGCATGCCGAGCCATGTAGTTCGGAATCGTCTTACGGAATTTCTGGATGAACTCGGGTCGTTCCGGACGAGGGCCGACCACACTCATATCACCTTTCAGAACATTGATAAACTGGGGTAACTCATCCAAGCTGGTTTTGCGTAAAAATGTGCCCAAGCGGGTACGACGTTTGTCATCGGGGGTGGCCATCTGGGCGCCCCCTTGCTCGGCGTTGACATGCATCGAGCGGAACTTCAACATATTGAATTGCACGCCATTCAAGCCTGTGCGAATTTGACGATGAAAAATCGGGCCGGGGCTAGTGAGCTTCACCAGCAAAGCAATCAAAAGCATCAAAGGGGATAACACCACCAAGGCTATACTGGCAATGACAATATCCATCACCCGTTTCACCCAAACATTAATCCCATAATGAGGCCCCTCGCGGAGACTCACCAACGGGATTCCATCCAAATTCCCCGTTGTGAGCGAAACCCCCGATAATGCCGGAACATCCAAGGTCAAACGCACTTCCACCAAGGTATCGGAAAGCACATCGAAAACCTTACGGGCCTCGTGGATTCTTTTCATGCCATAGGCAATAAAGACATGTTCGATTTGATATTGTTCAATCAGTTTCGGGAGGTCCTCCACCTTACCGAGAATATCCAAGTCGGAACTCCATTGGGTCGGATGATCCTCCACAAAACCGACGTTGCGTATCCCCATCCAAGAAGCCTTCCGCAGGGACCTTGCGGTTTTACGGGCCAAGCGTCCACTCCCCACAATGAGGGAAAAACTCGGATTTTTTCCACGCCGCCGCAACCAATGGACATACGCCCAAGTGGCCCGCCGAATACTTAGAACCAACAAAAACGACAACGGGGCAAAAATCGACATCGCACCCCGAGAAACATAGGGGTCCTGTCGATAAAAACCGGCTGCCATCACGAACAATGTGAGCAACGCCATGCCCTTCAAACTGGCCAAAGCATCTTCACGCAGCCGCCTTAAACGATGAATCTGATAAAGACCCGCCAACCGATAGGCCACCATCGCCAACAACATGACCACAGGGGTATTGTTGTAACAATCCCAAGGATCGGGTTGTTCTCGATAGATGGGAAGCAAACCCGAAAAACGAATATGATACGCTCCCACCCAAGATACTCCGGCTGCTAGCACATCCGAGACAAAAAACCAAGCTATCAGCGGTTGGCTGTGACGCCGTATCATCGAGTTCAGACCTCTGGATCAAAAGCATAGGTCTCCCATAACCGATGCCCTTTTATAATCTTTGATTATAACGATTTCTCCGAAGGAGTCATGAGTCAGCTCTGCAGAGTCTCCCTTTCTGACTGAGTAAAAGGGCAACCTTTTGGAGGCAGATTCCTACGCCCTCCCTACCGCCGAGATCATCAGACCCGCCCCACCAACATCATCTTCCTCGGCACCTTTTGTCATTGTCTGAGCGATTTTCGAGTTTTGGACACCTGATTTTGGAAAATTTCATCCTCTCACAGACCCGATCGACACTAAAATAGCTTTCATTAATGTTGGCCCATAAACATTTAGCGTTTAGCATTTAACATTTAACCCCAACCCCAACACCTAGACATTAGGGGATTGTGTTTCATATCTTATTCGGATTGAACAGCTACGAAGGAGAGACACCATGCCACGCAAAAAAGCCAATAAGGACGACGAAAAAGAACAGGACGATATTCCCCAACCTAAATCCAAAGCGGGACGACCCGCCAAGGGCAGCAAAAAGAAAGCGGAGGAAGAGGAGGAGCTTGAAGAGGAACTGGAAGGCGACCTCGATGATGAGGGAATGGACGACGATGAAGACGATCTCGATGAAGATGCTGAATTAGATGATCTCGGCGACCTCGATGATGATAGTTTAGGCCTCGATGCCGACGACGAAGATTTCGATGCCGAAAGCGAAGGTGAAATCGATCCCGAAGCACTTGAAGACGAAGAGATCGACCCCGATTACATAGGCGATCCCGACGAGGATGATGAGGATCGTCCCCGAGCTAAAGGGAAAAAGAAAGGCAAAAAAGCAGGGGCGAAAAAAACAGGCGCTAAAAAAGCGAAAGCTAAGAAATCGACCCGTAGAAAAGTCGTTTGGATCATCTACGAAAATTCTTCAAAAGAAATCGAACGCTTCCCCTACACCGAGAAGGAAAAGGCCGAGGCTTTTCTGGCAGAGAAACTCAAAGCCGACGATAAGAAAGGCTACTACCTGCAAAAAGTCAAAGTCGATATGGACGAGAAATAATCGTGGGGAATCGGTCCCATCGCAATGGTATCGACTTTGCGATGTTCCACGATTCCCCCTTCTCCCCCGCCCGTTCTCGAATCAGAACGACCCGCCGCCCATAAATAAAGTCATCGAAATAAGAATTTATGCGAACAGGAGTCTGGCATGCCTGCCAAAATCGATGATACCTACGCCGAAGCCTTCCGGAGCTTGTATGCCGAGATTCTGATCACGGCCCGAGATTCCCGTTGGCTCAAAGAAGCAGTGCAAGCCTGCACAGGCAATGCTTCGAGTACCATTTTATGTGACTGCGAAGCAGGTTTGGATCGCTTGGTCGGGCCGGGCGGTGATGAATCGTATCCCACACCCGATGGCCGTCCGGGCGCGATTGTCCAATTCCACGTTCCCCGTTTCCGGAAAGATCGCGTTGAAGCCCTCGAACGCTCCGTCCTCGTCCGTGTTTCCCAGAACGTACTCACTTGCCCAACCGCCTCGTGTTTCAACGTCCTCAGTGATAGCGAAACCTATTTCAAAATGGGTCGGAAGGTCGCCTTTTTTGGGGATGGCTATCAGTTTCGGGACGAACGTTTTGGCCGCAAGGTTTGGGTCGTTCCGATTCTCTCGGGCGAATTCATCATCGAACGCCGCATTGGCTATCGGGAAGGGTTAATGGGGGGCAATCTGTGGTTCTTTGGCAAAACCGCAGACGGGGCACTCGAAGCCGCCGATCGTGCCGCACAAGCAGCCAGCACCATCGCCGGCGTGAGCCTTCCTTTTCCGGGTGGAGTTGCCGCAAGTGGCTCGAAAGCCGGTAGCCGATACTCCTTTAGCATCGCGAGTACCTACGCCGAGTACTGCCCCACTTTACGAGAGAAATTAGGCGAAAAATCTCGACTCCCTGCCGATGTTGTCTCCGTCCAAGAAATTATCATTAACGGACGCGACCTCAATACCATCATCCAAGCCACCCGAGCCGCCATTGCCGCTGCCCAAGATACGAAGGACCTTCTCACCATTTCGGCAGGAAACTATAATGGTCGATTAGGCAAGAGCTTCATTTACCTCAATCCCGAACGACAACCAGCAAACTAACTAGGTACCTTTATGGACAAAAAAAATCTCCAAAAAACTCTCCTCGCTCTCGGTGGAATTGTTGCCTTCGCTGTGGTAGCCACCATTGTATTGGTTACTTCATTCAAAGAAGGGGGGGGGCTTGGCGCACAAGATAAACAGAACAAAGAAGCGGTCGAACTTGAGGTGCCCGAAGGAGGTATCAAAACCCCCTCAGGGCTGATTTATGTGGATACCGAAAAAGGGACCGGAAAAGAAGCCAAGAAAGGGGATACCGTCGTTGTGCACTATACGGGAACTTTGGTGGCCGATGGCAAAAAGTTCGATAGCTCCCTCGATCGCAAAGAACCTTTCTCGTTCTCGCTCGGTGCCGGTGAAGTTATCAAAGGTTGGGATGAGGGGATCGCAGGAATGAAAGTGGGCGGAAAACGAACGCTCATCATTCCCTATCAATTGGCCTATGGCGAAAAAGGTCGCGGCGCCGTCATCCCCCCCAAAGCGGCTTTGAAATTCACGGTCGAACTTCTGGAAGTGAAATAACCCCCCCTGACCACCTTTGATTTCAAGCGATTCTTTCTCGCTCTCTCTCTCGATCGAGCAACGGGTCCGTAACACCACTCCCATTCAAATCAACACCATGACCCTTTATCATCGCACGGACCCCCTATAATGCCAACATGAGTACTGAGATGAGCGAGATTACCGATCCCTCGATTCTCGAAATCACGGATCAACTCGGTGAACCCGACGCCATTTATCGGGCCAGTGTTCCGAAGATGGCCTCCCGAATTATTGTGGGGGGCCTCGGCTTGGGATTAACTTTAACCATCGCGATCCTCTTGATTTCGGGAACAATCCCTTGGCCCGCTGCAAAACACCTTAAACTCTGGGGCTTTCTCCTCTTCGGTGGAATCACTATTCCTATCGCTTCACTCACGAGCATTAACTTCGCCTTAGCCTGTCGCGGGATGTGGGTTCTTTGCTACCCCACAGGGCTATTTATTCGCAGAAAAAAAGAGGTCATTGCCCTCCCTTGGGATGAAATCCAGACCGTTCAATTTGAAAATTTCCCCGACAATGCCCATCTCCAGATCATCTACAAAGTGCCCAACGCTACAAAATCCTATTCCCCTCAAGAAAGACTAGACTTAGTGGATACCGCCTATGTGGAACTGAAAAAAAGTTCCACGATGGGAAGTTCCTTAACACTCCTCCGCGCGGACGCAAAAGGAGCTACCGTTTCAAGCATGCTCACGGGATTCCCCGAATTAGCAAAGACCATTCAAGTCGAAACCTTTCGACGTTGGTATCCCAAAATAATCGATCAATTAAAAAATCATCAAGCCATTCTACTCGGGGATTTTGTCATCACACTTGAAGGGATCACTCACCAATCGACAACACTCGCTTGGCGTGACTTCAAGGAACTCAAACGGAAGCAAAAACTCTACACCATCACCCAAAAGAAAAAATGGGGCGCTTGGCTCAAAATTCTCTCCGTGACGGTTCCCAACTGGCATCTCTTTGAAACGCTCGTGCAGGTTCTGACCGATTATCATAAACTTCCTGATGAACGAGACGATTATAATGAGCAGTCGGATTAACCTGACACCCATAGACCCCTTCGATTGGCCCAAAGGGTTGGTTCTCTCGGTGAAAAGTTTGGGGGATCCCCTCTCGGTTCATCGGACGCCACGATGGTTAACACAAATCCGATTACTAGGGGGGGGGCTATTTTTCTTATTGGCCATAATACTCTTCCGAATTGTGACCCAATCGAATAGACCGGAATACTTAATCGTTGCAATTCCGCTGTTATTCACATCGCTCAGTCTTGTTTACAATGGACTCAAAGAATGGGGGTTATGGGTACTCGTTTTTCCAACAGGTATCATGTGTTGGCAACACAATCGGTTTGCTGTATTCCCTTGGGACGAAATTTGGGAAATTTATATCAGCCGAGTTTCCCAAGGTGTGAAATTCTTCGGTAGAGCAAATGCCAAAGGCGAACCACAAAGCGCATGGTTAGAATTCACTAAACTTCCGCGCATCTTAGGACCGACTATCAACGTCATTCGCCACGATCAGGCTCGCGTTAGAATCTCGTCTTCCCTCGAAGGGTTTGATGAACTCAGCACCCAAATTCAGCAAAATACCTTTATGAATGCGTGGAATTATTGCGATCTCGCACTAAGTTCGGACTACATGATTTGGTTCGGGTATTTCAAGGTATCAAAAAAAGGAATTTACTACGAAGATCAACAAATTTTCTGGAATGAGATTGATGATATTCTGATTGCAGGGGGATACTTACAGGTGAGAAATAACAACCAGAGAAAACCATTGTTATCATTACCCCTCGACATGATTCCCAATCCTCATGTATTATTGGCATTAATTGCCCTCCAAGGAGAAATTCCTTGCCTATCAGAAGTCAATAAATTCAATACGATAAGTGAATAAAACAAGGGAACCCATATGAATTCTCCCAACAAAATCTTATTAGTGATCGGCGATGCAGCAGAAGTGCTAGACACCTTTTACCCGCTGTTTCGTCTTCAAGAAGAAGGATACTGCGTGCAGATCGCAGGGCCACAATGTCGGGTATATCACTTAGTCCAGCATGATCGTCATCCCGATTGGGATATTACTGTGGAATCCCCCGGCTATAGACTGAAAGCCGATATTGCTTTTAAAGATGTGAAGGTAACCGATTTTATTGGATTAATTATCTCCGGTGGCAGAGCACCAGAATATCTTCGGTACGATGCCGATTTAATCCGAATTACAAAAGAATTTAATCAATCGAAAAAACCAATCGCTTCAATATGTCATGGGATTGAAATCCTCGCTGCTGCCGATATTATTCGTGGCCGAGAGGTAACTACGGTGGCAAAATGTCGATTCGATGCCGAATTTTCAGGGGGAATATATTTAAATCAAGAAGTCGTGGTGAACGAGAATTTAGTTTGTGCGCGCACTTGGCACGACAATCCAGCATGGATGCGTGAATTTGTCCGCCTCGTTAATTCTCAAGCTGGGAAAGGCCCCAAGTAGCAGTGTGACGAATGACCTCATCAGGATCATTTTGTAATTCGATTAATTTTTCACGGATTCGCCGATCCCGACGTTGGACAAGAATTAAAATGGCATTACGAATCAAACCCGATCTCTTGGCACGAAGTAAAGATGTGTTCGCAAATCGCTTCTTGAATTCACTCGGGGATAAATTTAATAACTCAAGTAAATCGATATTCTGAACGCTCTCAGCAAGAGGTAAATGTGATGTTGAAGGGTGTCGATTCCAAGGACAAACTTCCTGACAAACATCACAACCAAATAACCAATCATTCAAGTTGCGACGTTGATTTTCAGGAATTTCTCCACGATGTTCAATCGTCAAATAACTAATACATTTGTTGGCATCTAAAACATAAGGCTTGGGAAAAGCTGCCGTAGGACAGGCCTCTAAACATTTTGTACACGTTCCGCAATGAGAGGTCACATGAGGAAGATCGGGTATTAATTCAATAGAAGTTAACAAGGCTGCTAAAAAAAAATAACTCCCCTGCTGTTTGTTAATCAGCATGGTATTTTTACCGAACCATCCTAAACCGGCACGACGAGCAAAATCTCTTTCCAGTAACGGGGCCGAATCGGTAACTCCCCTTGATATTGAATTCGGAACTTGATTTGTAAGCCAATCGACCAGACGATTCAGTTTAGCCCAAAGAAACGGATGATAATCGACCACTTGGGCATACCGTGCGATTTTTCCCGAAGAGTGAGCATTGAGATGATCTTCGGAACCATAGGGTATGCCAAGCATCACCACCGAACGAACACCCGCCAGAATCGATTGAGGATGTTCTCGCAATGCTAACGATTCAGGGAGATATTTCATCCCAGCTGCATAACCTTTTTGTAACCAATCAGAAAAAAATTCAAAGGTTTCTGCACGAGTGGCTTGTGTGATTCCAACAAGTGTAAATCCCTCGGATCGAGCTTGTGATTTTAATTGCGACTCAAGAGAAGCACTCATTCTTTTTCCAATTCTCGTTTCGGAAGAGATTCAATTTTAAGCGGTTGAATTTGTTTTACATTACCGTAATCCATTATAAGCCGATATTCTCCAACATCAATTCGTTTTTTCTCGGGACCAACAGTCAAATCCCATGAGAGTTGATTTAACCCCTGTTTGGGTTCGATTTTCCATTCGGTAACTACTTTTTTATCTTGATTTTCAACAACGATATAAACTGGACTCGATTTAATAACATTATTAATCTGATATCGGATGAATAATCCATAAGGGGGATTCTCACCCCGATAAGCCGAAGGATTCGTACTTTCTAAATTTCGGATACTGTAAACAAGGGTTGTCCTCGGTTGAAAGAGATAGGCATCTCGATTCAAGGATTGTGCTAACTCTTCAATGGGTCCAATCTCGACAATATAAATTCCTCGACCATGAGTTCCAATAATTAAATCACGTTGATGAGGATGGATCACGAGATCATGGACAGGAAGAGCGGGTGGCAATTTATGGGTCATTTTGACCCATTCACGGCCTGCATTGACCGAAACATAAAGGCCACGCTCGGAACCAAGAAAGAACACTTGGGGATTTCTGGTTGAAATTTTTACACAATGGAGCGGGTTATCTTCTGGTAAACCTTTAGTTAAAAGTTGCCATGTTGATCCATAATCCGTTGATTGATAAAGATAAGGCTTAAGATCATCATTTCGATAACGATTGATAACAACGTAGACGGTCCCTACCTCGAAAGGATCACATTCGATTTTATTTATGTGTCTATCTAATGGGAGTCCTTGAATTTTATCAGTTAAATTGATCCATGATTTGCCACCATCTTTGGTCACATGTAATTGACCATCGTCACAACCGGCATATAACACTTTAGCATCTTTAGGAGATTCTGCTAACGCCGTGATCGTATGAGCCGAGGGAGGATTTCCCGATTTATAGCCTGTCAAATCGGGAGAAATAATCGTCCAATTATCCCCACGATCGACCGATTTGAAAACAACATTACCACCGAAGTAAATCGTTTTAGGATCATGTATCGAAAGGAGAATCGGGGAATTCCAATTAAATCGTTTGGCTGGTTCCCCTTTAGGTGTTACGGGTTTGATTCGTTTCGCAGTCGGTCCTTTGGGTCCCACCAAATTGATACGGCTTAATCCACCATATTGAGATTCTGCGTAAACTGTGTTGGGGTCTGTCGGATCAACAGCAGCTTGGAAACCATCGGCCCCAAGGATGCGGAACCAATCAGATAATGTAATCCCCAAATTTTTATCCGTTACGGTTTCCCCCCCCCATGATCCATTATCTTGTAACCCTCCATAGACTTTATACGCAGTACGGGTATCCACTGCGACACCATAAAACTGGGAAATACATAAACCGCGTTTTGCTGTCCAAGTTTTCCCTCGATCTTTCGTAATATACAAACCTCCATCATTTCCTACGATTGCATGATTTGAATCTTTGGGGTTAATCCACATCGCATGATGATCGGGATGCATTCCCGTTGGTGCATTGCTAAAGGTTTTTCCACCATCATTCGAGACGTGAAAGGCAACCCCGAGAACATAAATTCGTTTATCATCATTAGGATCGATACGGATTTGTCCATAATAAAAGGGACGAGGAACTAAATCGTTTAATTTTTTCCATGATTTTCCACGATCTTCAGAACGGAAAATTCCACCTTTTTCAATATCTCCTTCATTTGGTTTTTGAACCTGACCGACATTATCACTCAGTCCCGAAGTTTTATCTGTTTGAATCACTGCATAAACAATATTCGGATTCTTCTTGTAGATAGAAATCCCACATCTTCCATAAGCACCATTAGGAAGGCCTTTCTCTAATTTTTGCCATGTTTTGCCAGCATCAATCGTTTGATATAATCCTCCGAGGGGACCCGATTGAATTTTGGGTGAACCACCTGAAAACAGATCGCGTTGAACAGGATAGGAACAGGCATATAAAATTTTGGGGTCTTCCGGATCGATCGCAAGATCAATAAAGCCTGTTTTTTCATCGAGATACTTAGATTGTTGCCATGTTTTTCCGCCGTCGATCGATTTATAGATACCTCGCTCTTTATTGAATCCCCAGAGATGGCCTAATGCTGCCACATATACCACATTTGCATCTTTTGGATCAACAACAATACGGCCGATATGATGTGATTCTTTGAGGCCTAAGTATTGCCAGCTTTTTCCACCATCAATGGATTTATAAACTCCTCTTCCTGAGGTCACGGAATTTCGTGGATTTGCTTCCCCTGTCCCCACATAAATGATATTGGGGTCGGAAGGTGCCAGCGCGATTGCCCCGATATTGAGTGTTTCTTGTTCATCGAATATCGGGGTCCATTGATCTCCCCCATCGGTCGATTTCCAAACACCCCCATTCGCCGCAGCGATATAAATGTTTTTAGGGTTCGATTCATCGACTGCAATATCTGTAATTCTCCCTCCCATATTAGCAGGACCGATATTCCTTGCTGGTAAAATATCTAACAGCGATTTTAGATTCTCTGTCGTCGGTTTTTTTTTAGAAGGCTCCTTGTTCTCTGGGGATTTCGGTTGGGGATTATCTTGAGGTTTTTTAGGGGGATTATCAGAGTTCGATAATTCAATGATTTTTCTGGCTTTCAGATCATACTTTCCACCGGCCTTTAAGGATTCATAATCTGGTTTTCCGACCTCAAGGGGTTTGCGTCGATCATAGAAAAAGACTTCTCCTCGCCCCATGACTTCGGCAGTTGAACCCTGTACGAAAATGGCGGTGGCTTCATCAAGCCCGATCCCTAAAAATTGTGGGTAAACCTTCATCAAGGCCGTCATATCTGCGTGACGTTTCCGCTGCGAAAAATGTTGGTCAATAGCTACTCCAGGTAAAAATGCCAATGATTTTTCGTAGCCCTCACACATCATAATATGCGGCCCTGCGGGTGACCCGCGCACTAGGTAGTCGCCTTGTATGGTGGCTCCGGCGGAACTCCCTCCGATCACACCTCCACGATTTAACACTTCATGAAATAATTTCTCTACTTTGGTTCCCTCATAGGCATCAATAAATCTCCATTGACGCCCACCACCAAACCAAATAGCCGTTGCTTTTTTGAGTATTTCAATATTTTTAGGGTCTTCTACATCCTTTAATTCCCGTGCCGAAATCACGGATATATTTTTGGCCCCATGTTTTTTGAGAAAAACGAGATTCTCTGGTGGGATAGGATCGGGCATGGAGATTGGTAGTACGACAAAATGACCTTCTGCTCCTCCACCGAGTTCGACAAACTTTTTGGAAATCTCATCAGGTAAGGCCCCCCCCCCGACGATAATCAATGATCCTTTCTTGACTTCGGGTTCCGGAACGATTTTCGGAGGATAGGGATTGGGATTGGCCCGAGAGAGCGCAATTCTGCGGATTTCGTTATAATCTTGCTGGGTTTCCTTTTTGATTTCGATGATCTTGGCTTCTCGGTCTTTTGATTTTGCGAAAACGATTTTAGGATTTTTTTGGCCGAGTGAAAGCACCACTCGGCCATGAAATCCCAAGGTTGCCCCCTTTGGGATATTGATCCCTACATATCCTTGATATTTTTCTAAGGTTGTTGGTTGAATCTCCTCATCAATTATCATACCGGTTGCTAAACCCCATCCTTGAACCGGTCCCTCTTTTGTTATGACATATTCACCACACAGAGGATTGATTGCACCCACGGAGAGAATGGCATTCCCTTTTTCTCGGTACTCTGTCAAACATTGAATTATTTGTGAGTTGGATAATTCTTTCAGGATTTGTGCTTTATCTTCATTTTCTGCTATCGAAATTACTAGGAAATTTGACGTCTTGAAGGTTTCTTCGGTCAATAATTTTTCAGCATTTTTTGAATCGGGAATTTTCCAGAGATGAATTCGACTTCCTTTATACGAACTAAATGCTTTTTTGAGTTCCTCGCCGTCACCTTTTCCAAAAATCAGTATCCCCACATTCACCGTTTCATTATTCTTGGGTTCAAATAATTTGATTTCTGATTCTGTTAAAGGTCCGCCTGCCAGAATGAGTGTGCCACTCATTCCACTTGGGGAAAGCCGATCTTTTGGAATCGTTATTTCTCGGGGGTTGCCTAGCACAAGTGGTACACAAAACCCCAGCCATAACATCATGATCCGAATCATATCTTCATCCTTATTTGGCAGGTGAATTTAATGTATGATTTTCCTTTTTTTATTCAGACCCAGTACCCTAGAATTTGTTGTAGAGCATTCCCCCAACTTTCTGTGGCATCCTCTCCTTCTACTTCAACCGTTATCATGTTCCCTTGTTGTAAGGCAGGTCGGGCACCTGCTACCTTCAACATGGTCACAACAGAATTTTTTGTGGGTATGTCCCTATCTTGCGCGCTTATCGATAGTATGTGACACATACTTCGGTTTGCTTTCATATCAGCATATTGAACTAAGGACCCCTCTAGGGTTTTTATTTCAATGAGTTCGTTTTCAATCTGTTCCCGAAACAGCATCTTGAGCAATTCCACTTCGTGCTTTAATGGGTTTTCTACCTTGGGTTGAGAGATGAGTAAGAACTCAAACTTGAGTGCATCGTTACCTAACCATTCAATCACTTTGCGTATAAGGGAAAGAATGAGACTAAGGACCATAACGATCCGTTGGCAGGGAAGCTCGGGGTCTTTGAAGCGGGCTTGAACTAAATCTGGATAGAGAGCGATCAGAAAAGTTCGACGCCGGCGAAGAAACTGGTTATCATCACGAGAATAATAATATAATTCGTCCCGCAGATATTTAATATCGAATAAATCGGGGCGATGTTGATCCTCTTTCTCCATGTATGCTAATTGCGAATGAAGCAAACTCTCGATGGTTCCTTTTGTTGAAATGGAAGAGAAGCCTCCTACGGGATAAGTATCTTCATCTACAATTTGTGTGGGTACCTCTCGACGACCTAACAGCGGTTTGATCTTTTGTTTCGGTAAGCGAGATTCCAACAGAGAAGCCATTTGAAGAATCTGTCGATGGGCAACATATTGCCCCATCTCCGCGAGGGCCGTTCTTTGCTCCAAGGCGATAATATCTTCTAGTGCCAAAATCTCGGCGATTCTGCGAGAGGCCTTGATGGCCTCCTCGTAATAGCTCAGCAAGTAGGGCGCAGGCCCTTCGGTTTCTAGCGAATTCCAACCGCGTTGAAGAACATCGCTTTCTTCCGTTTCAATCAAGTTGCGGATACTGCCCGGTTGCAATTCAAATCCGCCGAGTCCTGCTCGTTCCCGAAATTGTTTGACGAGGTAACTCAAGCCAATGGCCCGATCTCGTCCCGTGAAGCCACGAAGGGCATCACTGGCCCGTTCAAAGGTCCAGTCGGTATAAATTCTTCCAATCAAATGATCTTCATATGTTCGCAAGAGTGTGGGCGGAACACCCGGAATCTGACTGGGGAAGGTTGTGCCTCGCGGTTTTTCGATCCCAAATGCCGCATGCCCGAAATCGGCCAGCATACCCATCGGAATCAAAGGGTTTCCCGCCGCCACCATTTCGAGCGCCCAATTCAGAATGGTTCGGATCGTGTGGGAACAGGGAGCGAGGACCCGTTGGAAGTGAAGACTTTGTGTCAGAAATCGTTGTGCTTCGTTGTGGTCTCGAATTATCAGGACGTTGCTCATGTTCATTGCGATTGAGGTTCAGAGGAGTTTATTCTACCGGAAGGAAGAATCGCTTGCTACTCACAGAAAAACGAGATTTGCATTTGCGTGCCATCGGGCAGAGGAAACCATGCAGCGGTTGTCTCGATACCATTAGAATCGGGTCGGAGAAGGAATGGTTCTCTTGAGTGTTCGATTTTGGCCTAGAAAACAGACTATCGAGAGGAAAGGGGGAGGTGAGATCGAACCCAGTTTTCGAGTTCCATCGTTTGTTTGAAGAAATCGTGCTCGGTGACCCCTTCGGGCGATTTGAAAAAGCAGCCTAAAGGTTTAACGATTCCCGATGCGCCATTGCGGGCAGCAAAATCAATCAACCGAGCACTGTCAATCACCAAAGGGGCATCTAAAACCCAAGCGCCACCGTGCCAAGTGAATTGCAAGGCCCTTTTGGTTCAGATGCACCCCGCGAAATG
>CAZFDX010000240.1:0-4757 GCA_964518325.1 uncultured Alcaligenaceae bacterium
GAACCTATCCGATCGAAACAACAGGGGTAACCCTCCGAACGGACCATCCAGCCGCACCTTGGACCACAGACGATCCGGCCGAACCTTGAACCGGAGCCGGACGATCCGGCCGAACCTTGAACCGGAGCCGGTCGAATCTCCTTCAGACGTTCTATTTTGTTGTTCCCCCTCTTCCCTCGCCCTAGCTCATGGGATTTGCCCCTTTCTCAAGCATGTTCGCTCAGTAAATGACCTTTCGCTGGAATCAATGACGTTCGCTAAATAAATTCGTTGCTCACCCATCGCATCGGAATGGAACCTGACTCGTTTGCTCAAATTACTGGCCTTGAGGTGCCTCTTTCACGTCCTTGACCTAACCACTGCACGATAGGCCTAATGCTGCTCCCCAAATTACTTAACTTGAGGTGTTTATTTCCCTTCACGAGAGCTTGACAATCCAGAGGAACTAGAGAATTTGCGAAATGAAAAAATTCGAGCTTCCCGTCGAGTTTTCGCTAAAGTCCGCTTGATTCCTCTGTAAAGGCTGGTATCCGCATGGTTCGGCAAAGATTCGTTTTGGACTCGAATAGATGAGGTCAAGGATGATTCGTGTGCTTGGTTTATCGGCAGTGGCTTTGTCATCACTGACCTTTTTGGGTTGCTTACCCTATCGCCCGATGGAATATGATCCGGCTTACTATTCCGGCCGCGGACGGGAAATTTCCGGTCCTCGTCAACCGGAACGATTTGCAGAAAAACGCGATGTTCCCCCTGTGATGGAATCGGCCACGCAACCGAAAATTGGTGGCGGGAAACCGGTGGGAAGTTTCGCGAGCGATTCGGCTCGCATTCCCCCCACAGCCGTTCCAAGAACCGGCAATAATCCACCGCTCGAAAAGCCCCGCGTGGGTCCGTCGATGGTTGTGGACCCCGGAGTGAAGACGGTCAATAAAGAGGAATCGCCCCGTGAGTTGCCGCTGAAAAATCCGCAGGAAACCACAGAGCTTACCCGTCCAAGCGAATCGGCCACCAAGCCTGCTCCGGAACCAACGCTGAAGACCCCTGTGGAACCGGTGGCTAAATCACCCGATACGGGGGTTACTGTTCCAGAGTCGGGCAGCAAATCACCCGAACCGTTGATTAAAGCTCCGGTGTCGGGAAGCAAATCACCCGAACTCGGAAGCAAACCAACCGAATCAGCGACAAAACCTGCCTCCACGGAAAGCAACGCTCCCGAGATCGTTCGCCCCGAATGGCCGACGCTCAAGCCGCCCGTAGGTGGGGTCACTTTGCCCAGAACACCCGAGAAACCGAATCCCAAGCCGGAACTGGCTCCGACCTTAACGAAACCCGAATCAGCCAACGACCTGAAATTACCGCCGTTGGATTCTGAGCCTCGTCCCGAGCAAGGAGGGGGATTAAAAGAAATTCCTTTAATTCCGACTGCCCCCGGCGCACAGCTTCCACCGGCTTTGCCACCGGTCCAACCTCCGCAGCTACCGAACCATCAATCGAATTTTGGTTCCCCCAGCGAGAAACCGGTTTCACCAACGACCGATCCCACATTGAGCAAGGCCCTAGTTGCTTTCAAGGCCGATCGCAAAGAAGAACTGGCCGAAGCACTGAAAAAATATGACGCCAAAACTCAGGATGCTTTGATTCGCTTGTTACCGGCCCTTTCCAAAATTTATGAGGGGAACCTCTCGGGAATGACGCCGAACGAAGTCTCGCATGTGTTGGATCAACTCAAGAACCTTTCGCTTGCCATGACTCCCAAGGCCGCACTGGATGCCAACCATGTGAGCCTCTGCCGTGAGGTCCATAACTTCGGCCATATTGAGCCTTTTCCGGAATCCCATACCTTCCGAGGCGGCGATATGGTTTACCTCTATCTGGAAATGGTGAACTTCTCGACACCGCCTCTTTCGGGAGGAAACGGTTATGCCGTTGATCTCGATGGGGTTCTTTCCATCCAAGATGCGGCCGGACAGGTCGTTTGGCACGCCGACCCACGCGATGAGGTCGATCGTCTCGCCACTCCGCCACAGGATTATTACCGAAGTTATCGATTTTGTTTGCCCGCAACACTTAGCCCCGGCAAGTACACCATTCATGTAAAAATGGTGGATCGTCCGACGGGTCGGGAGGTGAGCAAAGTAGTTCCGTTCCGTGTGGGGACTCGGTAATTCCGGAACGACAAACAACCCAGCCGATTCATCAAGACAACGATGATTCATCAAAACCGAGATGATTCAGCTGACGGGGAACGAGAAAATCTGACAACGATGATTCATCAAGACAGTGAAGGTTCATCAAGACAACAAAGATTCATCAAGACAAAGAACGAGAAAATCTGACGGTCTACAACAGGGGGAAATCGAAATGAAAAAAGGGGCACTTCGATGGCTACGCCGAAAGGGGTTGGCGCTAGCTGTTTCTATTTTGCTTAGTTCGGGAAACCTTTGGGCGCAAGCCCCCGCTCCGATCTATATCAAAAATTCTTCGGTCCGTTTGCCTATCCAACTGGAAGATCAGGTCCGCGCCAGCTTATCGGAAATAAAAATGTATGTGCGTGTCGCTGGGGGAAAATGGAACCTAGTCGCGGCAGGGGTTCCCTCACGCGATTCGTTTGATTATCAAGCGAGCGTTGAAGGGAAGCATGACTTTCTCTTTATGACCGTGGATAAAAGCGGCCGTTCTTCGCCCACGAATCCGGAAAATGCTCTGCCTCATCGGACCGTCATTTTCGATACGAAAAAGCCCGAGGTTCAACTGCAAGTCCTTCCGCACCGGAATGAACGCCTTTTCGATTGCAAAATTATCGATGCCAACCCCGATCTGAAAACCCTGAAGGTTTTCTGGCAAGGGAAAGATGGTTCGTGGAACCCCTTGGCTCCGCGTTCCGCAGAGAGCGCCACCTTATTCACGGCCCCGAGCAGCGAAATGGCAACGAGTCGAATTCGGGTCAGCGTTTCGGACTTGGCAGGGAACCAAACCTTGGTCGAAATCGATTTGAATGATCCGCTCGTCGGCCTGCCGGTCAAGGATTCGCGACCTCTTACTTCGGAGGTCAAACCGGTTGAGTATCGTCTACCCAGTGGAGGGCACGATTACAAATTGCCCGAAATTCAAACGGGAGACTACAAACTACCTGAAGTCAAAACACCTGCGGACGTGAAACCGGTCGATTATCGGCTTCCCGACGTGAAAATGCCCGACCTCAAAATTCCCGATGTCAAAGTTCCGGATGTCAAAACTCCTGACCTCAAAGTTCCTGACGTCAAATTTCCGGATGTTAAAACTCCTGACGTCAAAGTTTCTGACCTCAAAGTTCCCGATGTGAAGATGCCCGATGTGAAAGGTACGGACCTGAAACTACCGGAACTTCCAAGTATCCCCAGTGCCAACGATCTGCCGCCCATCCCGAAAGCACCGGAGAAACTTCCAGAAATTCCCAGCGGGCCGGACCTGAAACTTCCGTCATTACCCAATACGAATAGCTCTTCGTACCCGCCGAAAGAATCGACCGATCTGAAACTTCCGCCCCTCGAGTCGAAACCACTTAAACGCCCCGAAATCGAACCGGAACCCGATATTCGGAACGAAGCCCCCTCGATGCTCAACACCCGAACGATCTCGGTGAATTACGATCTGCGTGGAACGGTTCGAGTGGCAGCTCGCATCGACTTTTGGGCCACGAAAGATAATGGCAAAACTTGGGTGCCGCTCAAAGATGAATCGAACGGCAGTAGCCCCGCGCGATTGACCTTGCCCGAAGATGGCGCTTGGGGAATTCGGATTCGTCCCGGCGGCAATGGAAAAGCTCCGGACATTGCCGAGGAAGCCGATTGTGTTGTGGAAATCGATACGATCAAACCCGAAGTTCACCTTCATCAACCCACACTCGGCTCAGGTTCCGAGGAAGGGACCTTACTCATCACTTGGACGGCCCGAGACCAAAACTTGCTCGGCAATGCCATTCGGTTGTATTACGCCACCAAACCGGAAGGCCCTTGGGAAGTGGTGGTCAACGGCTATAAGAACGGAGGGGTCTACCGATGGTCCATGCCCCCTGGTATTGGCGATGAGGTTTACCTGCGATTGGAAGCACAAGATCGAGCGGGGAACATCGGACGGGCAGAACTCCGCGAAGCATTCCCTCTCGATTCGGGAAAGCAACGGGTCAAAATTATCAGCGTGGGACCTGCCAAGTAGTTGTTAAATAGAATCTGGAACCATCGACCTCATGAGCGGAAGAGAATCACAGTCGATTCTCTTCCGCTTATTTTGTAGATCGGTTTGGGAACGGAAGGTAAGCAAACCGTGGGGTTGATTTCGTAGACAGCCTTGGGAAGCAGAAAGGAAACAGGTCCAAAAGATTCTCGATTTCAAAAGAATCAAGCCAGAGCTTCCTTCACAATTTCACCCGCAACATCCGTGAGGCGGAAATCCCGTCCCCCGTGCCGGTAGGTCAGCTTGGTATGATCGATTCCCATCAGGTGCAAAATCGTGGCATGAAGATCGTTCACATGAACCGGTCGTTCGGCCACGTTGTAGCCAAAATCGTCGGTCTTGCCAATCACGGTGCGGCCTTTAATGCCCCCACCCCCTAGCCAATAGGTAAAGCAGCGCGGGTCATGATCGCGCCCGAAACCCTCTCCGAACTTTCCTTGACGATCGGCAGAACGGCCAAAGTCCCCGCCCCAGGTAAGGAGGGTGCTGTCAGGTAAGCCCCGATTCTTCGGGTCTTCAACAAAGCTGTGTCACCGGGGGCCGGG
>CAZFDX010000241.1:0-8152 GCA_964518325.1 uncultured Alcaligenaceae bacterium
TTAGAATCCCGCCAAGGATCAGACGAATAGCACGAGAATCATCGCTTACAATCGCCTTCATAAAATACCCCGATTGAGTAGGAGCAATTGGAAATTAATATCACAAGATAATTTTTTATCTAGAAATATAAAACCAAATGCTTTGATTATGCGAATTAGTTTTTTGGGAATAATTGCTTACGATTTGCTAAGAGGCAATTATTATTTTTTGAATTTACTAACCTCTTTCTTCTTGGGAGTTGACGAAGAGGGCTGTGAATGCCCCTTATCCTTCGTGATTTTGAATTGACTAATCAATCCTTGAAGCTCCGCAGCCATTCGGGTGAGTTCGCTGGTTGCTTTCAAGCTGCTGGTGGCACCTTCGGAGGTACTTCGGGCCGCAGTTGCGACCGAGGAAATATTTTCTGCTATTTCAGAAGTTCCTTTGGATGCTTCGGTGATATTTCGGCTAATCTCGTTGGTTGTAGCCGTTTGCTCTTCGACCGCGCTAGCAATGGTGCTAGAAATTCCATTGATCTGATTGATAATCTGACTGATTTGAGCAATGACTTCGACTGCCCCTTTGGTATCATTCTGAATGGTTTCAATCTTTTGACTAATATCTTCAGTGGCTTTGGCGGTCTCTTTGGCCAATTCTTTCACTTCATTCGCAACCACAGCGAATCCTTTTCCTGCCTCACCCGCACGAGCGGCTTCAATCGTAGCATTCAAGGCAAGAAGGTTGGTTTGTTGCGCGATTGATGTGATTACCTTGATGACTTTACCAATCTCGGCAGATGATTCACCCAGTTTGGCTATGGTTGTATTCGTCGCTTGAGCCATTCGGACCGCTTCGTTCGCGACCTTGGAGGCCTCGGTGGCATTCTTAGCAATTTCACGAATACTCACACCCATTTCTTCGATTCCCGTTGCGACGGTTTGAGTATTTTTGCTGACCTGCTCAGCGGCTGCAGCCACCACATTACTTTGTGCAGAAGTCTCTTCGGCATTCGCACTCATTTCGGTACTCACGGCCGTTAATTCTTCAGATGCCGCAGCCAAAGTATTGGCGTTTTCGGCAAAAGATGAAAACGCCGCTTTAAGTTTCTCAAACAGATTAGTCAATGCCTCACCCATTTGCCCAAGGGAATCTTCACCCGTGATTGTAATCTCCTGCGTAAGGTCTCCCTCTGCAGCAGCATTTACAACCTCAAGCATAGCCTCTACTTTTTCTGAAAGATTTTGAGCGAAAACTTTAGCTTCCTCGGCTTGTTGTTTGATCTTAGCTTCCATTTCGAGTCGACTTGTAATCATCTCCCAAGTCAACATCGTTCCGATAAAATTTCTGTTACCGTCATAAATAGCGCTGACCAATAACTCAAGATGCTCATTACCAATTTTAACAGTTGCCCTATGAGGAAGATTATTGGGGTCCGAGACCATTCTGCGCTGATGTTCAGGATGCTTATGGAATACATCCATTGATGAACCAATCACTTGTTCCGCTTTGATGGGAAGATAGGCTTCCAGTGATTTTAATGTTTTCAGAGAGGAGGCATTTGCGTAGCGGATTTTGAAATCTCGATCCGCGAACATCAGATTAATCGGCACCTGATCAATCATCGATTGATAACGCGCCATTTCATCATCTTTACGAATTAATTCTGTTTTCTCTTTAGTGATATCAAATACAAATTTGTAAATTTTAGTGACACGACCATGATGATCCATTAGAGGAGTATAGAAACCTTGTAACCATACTTCCTTGGCACCTTTACCAAATCGACGAAATTGACCAGAAATGGGTTCACCTCGGGAGAGTTTGGCCCAAAAATCACGATATTCGTAAGAATTTTGGTAATCATCATCCACGAAAATGCTATGGTGACGTCCTTGAATTTCGTCCAGACGATAGCCTACAATCCGCAAGAAATTGTCATTAGCAGTTTGGATAATACCATCCGGATCGAACTCGATCACCCCTTGGGTTTTATTAATGGATTGAAAGATTTGGTGTAAATCGTTTTCATCAATCTCTGTGGCTGGAGCTGGAATCATGGAGGAAAAACCATTTTTGACCGGTTGGGCAGATTTGGGATTGGTTCGTCGAGGTTGAGCTTTCATTGCTATTAACTCCGTTGGTGAGGTTTGACCGTGGCTTGATAGAACTATCCGATAAAGCCACATCAAATTCTGAATGCAAATATACTATCGTTGATAGATTGAGTTTGTTGGTGAAATCCATTCAGTTTTTAATCAGAAATCATTTTTTAAACCATGAATTTTTCAGTCTTGGGATAATTGATTATGAGGATGTTAAAACGATATGAATCTCATTTGAAATTGAACTATGAACTAATCATCAATGGTTTGAATTGCTTTCTCGGTATCTAAGGTGAGCAACAATCGATTGGGAAGTTTATAGGCCCCTTTGATGAGGTCCCGGGCGACCCCACTGAGAGTTTCGGGGGGACGTTCAAAATCATCCGGATTCATTTCTAATACATCACCGATTTCATCAACAAGGAGACTCATTGGACCGTCATCTGTCCGGATTACCACATTCATAGGAAGTTGATCTTTATCTCGTGGGGGAAGTTCCAAGCGACGACGAAGATCAATCGCCGTGACAATTTGTCCCCTAAGGTTAATCAAGCCTTGCACAACGGGGGATGCCAACGGTACCCGAGTCATTTCTTGATATCGAATCACTTCTTGAATTTTTTGGACTTCGACGCCAAAAAATAAATCCCCGAGATGAAACGTACAATACTGATATCCGATATTCATAGTTTATCTCCTCAATTAAATGGCGTTCTCGAAGAAGCTGGGATCGGCTGAGCGAATGATCTCTTGGATATCGAGTAAATCGGTGACTTTTTGTTGAATGACAACCGAGGCCACAATTCCTCGTCGATTGATTGGACGTTTGACATCAATCGTGGTCTCAACAATGTCCAAAATTTTATCAACAACCAATCCGACGCTTCGGCCTTCATTCGAGTAAACAACAACCTGCATGGTATCGCGGTCGCTACAATCGGAATGAACTCCGATAAAATCCATTAAGCGTATTAAGGGCATGATTTGACCACGATACTGGACCACTTCTTGATCTTCAGTTCGTTCAATTTTATTCACTGGAATTTCTTCAAGCCGTGCAACCACGGAAAGAGGAATGGCTGCGCGACGCTCTTGATTCATCCCAACCAACAGAAGAGTTTGTTTTTGATCATCATTTTCGTGTGATGATTTTGCAATCTCACTAATCGAGCGATCTTTCAATTCTGCAATGACTCCCGCTCTTTGAGCAATCCCCATCACATCTAAAATCAAGGCAACTTTTCCATCGCCCATGATGGTTGCTCCCGCAAAAATGGGAATATTTTTTAATTGCTTCCCTAATGGTTTGACAACAATCTCTTCCGTATCGTTAATTCCTTCTACAACCAATCCAAACTGTCTATCGTCCGCTTGTAAAACCACGATATTGATCGTATCAGAATCAGATTTTACCATACTCCGATCTGGAGTCAGTTCTCGATTCAAATACACCAAGGGAAGTAAATTCCCTCGGAGTCTATATACGGGGGCACCGTGAATTTTCTCAACACCATTTCGAGCTTGCTCGCCATCTAATCTCACCAGTTCAAGCAAACTCACTTGAGGAATAGCAAAACGATCTTTTCCGGAACTCACAATCAGGGCAGGGATGATAGCCAGTGTGAGAGGAATTTTGATTTTAATTGTTGTGCCTTCACCTTGTTTGCTTTGTAAATCAACCGTTCCACCAATCTTCTCGATATTGGTTCTCACAACATCCATACCCACGCCACGCCCAGAGACGTTCGTGATCTTTTCAGCGGTGGAAAATCCGGGCAGGAATAATAATTGAATGGCTTCTCGGTCGGTCATTCGACTCGCTTGATCTTTACTGATTAACCCTTTTTCAACGGCCTTGGCCTTGACCTTTTCTGGGTTGACACCTGCACCGTCATCAATGATTTCAATGTTAACTTGACCGCCTTCGTGGAACGCGCGTAACAGTAATCGTCCTGCTTGGGGCTTTCCTCGTTCCCGTCGGACTTCGGGTCTTTCAATCCCATGATCAACTGAATTTCGTATAATATGTGTGAGGGGGTCTTTAATGGCTTCAATAATTGTTTTATCGAGTTCCGTCTCTTTCCCCTCCATCTCCAGATGCACTTCTTTCCCGCAAGATAGGGCCAAGTCTCGCACAACACGAGGGTACCGATTCCAAATGTTTCCGATCGGTTGCATGCGAGTTTTCATCACCCCTTCTTGTAATTCTGTGGTGATGAGATTCAGTCGTTGAGTTGTACTCAAAAATGCAGGGTCTTTTTGAGTGACATTAAATTGCAATATTTGATTGCGAGTCAATACTAACTCGCCCACAAGATTCATGAGTTTGTCAAGTAATCCCACATCCACACGGATATTGGTTTCAGCCACTGCAACCGTTTTTGACTCCTGCGGCGGTGTTGCAGAATCACGATGTTCATTTGCATTGGCAACGGGTCGCTCCGTTGCATTTTCCTGAACTTGCACAACTTCTACATGTTGATTTTTTTCAGAATTTTCAGTCTCAGGTTGTTGTGCTTGAAGATCATCATGATTTTGTTTGGATTCATTTTCTTTATGATGATCTTGTACAGGTGCAACCTCACTTGCTTGAGCTGATACCTCAGAATGAGTCTCTGTATTTTCTTGAAGTTTTGTCAGCTTATCAATTAAGTGAGAGTAATCTTCATCGCCATCACTACCGGTTGTTTCAATCGATGCAAGCATGGCTCGGATGGCATCGAGCATCATTAATAATGCACTGGTTCGCTCGGGGTCAAGCGTTAAGATTTGATCTCGTAACCGGCTGAGTAGGTTTTCGCCCACATGAGTTACCGATTCCAACTTACTAAACCCAAAAAATCCACATGTACCTTTGATCGTATGAATGGTACGAAAGATACTACTCAAACGGGCTTTATCAGTAGGGTCTTTTTCGAGTTCAACAAGATCGCGATCTAATTGATCTAAGTTCTCGTAGCTCTCGACTAGAAATTCCTTAATAAGTTGATCGAACTCATTCATTTGGAGCAACCCCTAATTTATCAATCTACTAAATAATGATGGACTAAAATTTCTGTAAATTAATTTGATATTTCACTTATGAGAATCCCTTATTATTGCCCCGGCTTTCTCAGCATTAATTCATTACCTAATTGACTGACGACCTCGATTCGGAATTCTCCTTCATTCGATGAGTAGTCGTAGGTAATCATGGGTACAGTACTTTTGGGCATTATCGAAACATCCTTTGCTCGAATAACCATTGGCAAAGACATAGCTGTTTGATAGCCAATCAATTCAATTTGCGCAACAATTTCTCCTGCAATCACATTGACCAGTTCACCAACACCATCATTCATGTCGGATGAATCGAAATCAATTTCAAACCCGAGCATTTTGTAGACCAGATTTGTTGCTGTTTGTCGATTCATCAACATGGCAAATGTGGCATTTGCTGTACCCACGAAGGACATGATTCCTGCAATTTCGACTGATTCTGATAATTTTTCTTCTGAGCCTTTTAATTTTGGTTCTTCCCCCAGAATCGTCCCCAGAGTAATTTCCGTTGCTCGACCGATGGCCTTTGCAATCGGAACGATATCGGTATGATTGATATTCTCGACCAATTCAAACATTCGATGACTCCTTTACTTTCTAGGGGATAATCATTAAATAACTGATTATATTAAGCCCGCTGCCTCATCAGCTGCTTGCTTCTCTAATAATGGTTTAAGCTCATATTGCATATCACGATGAGTAAATGGCTTGGAAATAAAACCATTTGCACCCGCTTCGCCAAGGGCCTCTTTGGTTTTGGAAAGCCCTTTTTCCGAGGTCACCATAATCAAAATGATCTTATGTCCCCCTGGTTGAGAACGCACTTTTCTGACAAACTCAACACCTGTCATTTTTGGCATATTCCAATCGACAAATGCCACTTTCACTTCCTTATCCAACTTCGCAAGAGCATCCTCACCGTTTTCCGCCTCTATAAACTCGAATTCGCCTAAGCCCGTTTTTTTAACGTTCTCGATGACCATCTTCCGCATCACACCAGAATCATCGATGACAAGTGCTTTTCGCTTGCCGCTCATTAAACTAACTCCTCAATAATCCTTGGATTTTGTCCGATCCCATATCGAACTCACTAAAGATTAAAACGATTTCTGTAAGAGGATTTGAAGTTACTCACAAGGGGCTTTCAAATGTTTGATATAAGTTAAAAAATCTTCTGCTTCAGCCGAGTTGTTGGGATAATTTTATTTCGTATCAAAATTTTATTGTTACTTTTTGGACGTTTTCAATCGCTTTAGTATCGGATTTTCATAACCGTTTTCCGATACAGGGGGAGTCACAAAATCGTTTGGTGATTGTCGCATCATCGAACTATCGAATCTCCCAGCGATGATTTGGGTGGACTTCCAAGCGAATCGTTTAAAAAACGAAACAAGCGATATGTCAAAGAAAAGCATTGCTCACTGGGGGTTTCTTATCGCTGGAATCCTGTTTCTGTTCGCAGCCATAATACCTTACCTCGGTGGTGAGAGTGTTCGAGTTTCTTACTTCGTCGTGGGGATTGCACTCCTTCTCGTTGGTAAATTGCGCGCAAGACGTGCCGAGACACTGCAAGATAAATGATTGTCTGAGGAGATAAGCAAGCCTCGGGTTGAAATTGACAGGCCTTGTCTCCCCCTGCTAAATGCTTATCCCGTATCATTCACTTGTTGGATTGCGTCGATGGCCATTTCTCGCCGGCCTTATGTCATTCTGAGGGGCATCCTGTTTTCGTTCCCCAATTCGTAGCCATCTTCCCGTCAGAAGAAACGTTGTTGAAGCACAAAAAAAAGCCCTCGCAGGCGTTGCGAGGGTCTTTGTGATGAGAATGCGTTGTTCAAGATTATTTGGCGGCTGAGGGAGCCGTGGCCGAGTTGAGTTTTTTGGCCAATTGGGATTTTTTACGGGCGGCCGCATTCGCGTGGATAACCCCCTTGGCAGCAGCTTTATCGATGCTTTTCACGGCAGCGATAAAATCGGCTTGTCGTTGTTCGGGGCTTCCAGCGGACAGAGTGGCGGCAAATTTTTTCACTCGGGTGCGGATCCCTTTTTTGACGGCTTTATTTCGTTCCCGTCGTTTAATGTTTTGGCGAAGGGCTTTCTTCGCGCTTTTGGTATGTGGCATAGCTCTTCTTATTTTGGGTTAGCGTTCCCCATGAGAGAAGACGTTTTCTTTCTCGCGATGAGGGACGGAATTTCTCGGTTACTTAACAACTTCTCCCACTTTGTAACGAACGAAAGTGGTAATATCAAGGCCAGCGGCGCTCACCAACTGACCGATCGTCTTGCTGGGGTCTTTCACGAATGGTTGTTCGATCAGAACATTCTCAGCAAACCAAGTTTTCATTTGTCCTTCGGCAATTTTCTCGGCAATGTTGGCCGGTTTGCCGGTCGCTTCAGCTTTAGCTTTGGCGATGGCCTTTTCGGTATCTAGAACTTCTTGCGGCACTTGTTCCCGTTTGGTGGCAACCGGCGGCGGTGAAGAAGCGGCAATGTGCATGCACACATCCTTCAAAAGGTCTGGGTTGGCATTGGCACCGGTAACTTGAACGAGAACCCCGAGTGAACCATCATGGTGAACATACGAGCCAAACGAACCCCCCGTCAAGCGAGTGAAACGTTGCACCTTCATGTTCTCGCGAAGCAGACCAATCGCTTCGTTAATCCGATCGGTGACGGTACCCGAACCGAAGGGAGAACTCAACAAGGCTTCGACGTTGGCCGGATTATTTTGGGCGACATGTTTCGCCAGATCGTTGGCCAAGGCAACGAATTGATCGCTTTTGGCAACGGGGGCCGATTCACAACGTAATTCAATGACTGCGGCGATTCCTGCGGCAGAATCGAAATAGATACCAATTCTTCCTTCTGCAGTTTCGTTCTCGGCACGTTTCCCAGCGACCTTGCTGAAGCGGGTGCGGAGCAGAACCACGGCTTTTTCGAGATCGCCTCCGGTTTCGACGAGGGCGTTTTTGCATTCCATCATCGGTAAGTCGGTTCGCTTCAGAAGCTCGTTGACCGCAGCGGCAGTGAT
>CAZFDX010000242.1:0-2100 GCA_964518325.1 uncultured Alcaligenaceae bacterium
CCCCAGGCCAACAAAAACCAGAAGGGGGCGGCCATGGCAATCATCCAAACAAAGAAGGATCAGGGGTAATTCTTTGGGATGGGGTTGGGGGTTATGCCGCCTGGGCCGGGCGGTAAATTGGGACCACCCAAGGGGGGGCCACCCGGTTCCCCCGGCGCCGGCGGCGCTTTGATTAAGCCTAGCTTCGCTTTCACCTTGTTCTTGACCGCTTCAGGAATCCAAGGTTGACCTTCGGGGTCGAGACCATCGAAGGGGCCATCAATTGGTAGACCAGCCACCGAATTCAAAGGCGAGTCTGGCAATTTTTGGAACAGGGTATTCCAAGGGGCGATCCCCACGGCGGTACTGGTGAAGTTCGGAATCACATCGAAGATCGAAACGGTCGATTGACGCAACTCCGCAGCGAGAGTTTCTCGAACAATTTGCAGATACTGCAGATTCTTCTCATAGGTTTCTTCGAGGGTCTTCTCCAGATCGCGATAATCGCGCACGTTGCGGATGGTTTCCGGCCCTAAAGAGACGCTCGAAGAATTTTGGGAACGATGCCCCAATACTTTTTTCCAAGCCTCGAACCCTTTGAGATATTGTTCGGCGGCACGACCGTAATCGTTTTCCATGCGGTCATATCGTTCAGCCAGATAAAAGGCACGGCGGGCGATGGTCGCTTCTTCCCGTTGGAGCGCATCGGATTCGATCAAGAAGGATTCAAAATTCGTGACCGAGCGCCAATTGATGTACTGATTGTACAAGGCAAAGGCTTTGTATTGCTCGCGGATGACTTCATCTTTGCTTTCCGCCAAGGTCAATGGGGGGGGGCGATCCCCAACCCGCAGATCGGGTCGGCGGCTGGCAAAGGCTTCGGCATTGCGGATCATACGGCTCAGGGCAGCCGGTTCGTAGAAAAGCCCTGTGGCCTTACCATGATTGGCCCAACGAGTGTAAGATTCCCGCCACGCTTCTTGAGCGCTCGCTTGGGTGGTAAACGGTTCGGGACGAGGTTTACCATCTCGGGCAGGGAACCACTGCTTATTGGTGATAAGGGTTAAGGCATCGGGGTCCCAAGATTCTCCGTCTCGGTTTTGCACTTTCGGCGGACCAAACCAACCTTCCCGAGTGAGGCGTTCGGCCACATAGTGTTGTGCACGCATAGGCCCTTGCCGGAAGAGAATCATCATGGGGCGTTTCGGGATTCGATAGAGCTTCGGGTTGGGGTTGATGGTCCTGACCATAACCTCATCGGGTTTCGGGGGGGGGATCACTGCGGTCGATAAGCTATACCAAGCGCGGGCTGCCAAGAAGGGGTCGGATTTATCGTCGGTCAATTGATCCTGATAGCTAATTTCGGGGTAAGGAAGTTGAACATTCCTTAAATCGGGAAGAACAGGGAATTGCTTCAGACGATCGGGGTTCAGTTTCCCTTCATCGGTGTAGCGTGTTTTCACATCCCGATTATTGCGGAGGAATCGCACCACATCTTCGGGGGTTCGCGCGAGAGTGTAGTAGGTGGCTTTTTGGCCATCGGCACGGAGTAAGGTTTCTTTCAAACGCCGAACGAGCTGGGGATTTTTCCGAACGAATTGCTCAAATTTATCGAGATCGAGTTTGCCATCTTTGTAGAACGAATCGGGATCGCGTTCGGCCGGCGGAATACAAGAGAGTTGATAGAGTGAGCGGAGCGTGGTCACTTTATCCGAGACCCCGAATTTATTTTGGTAGTAAAACGCCAACATGTAGCGAATGTTGGGGTTATTGCGGTTCATTTGTTCGCCTTCGGCCAGAATGCCGATGCCGTGGGCAATGTAGTAATACATATCGTTCAGGCGGTCCATCTCAACCGAGACGTTGTAAGCGATATTCCAAGATTGGAAAAGCCAAGGTTGGTCGTAGTTCGGTTGCAAGGTGGTGATGGACTTCACCAATAAATCGAGTTCGTTCCATTCTGCGTTACGTTGTTTCTCGGAGGCGCCCCACCAGATGGCAGCAGAATCTAAGCCCGGTGAACCGGTCAAACTCAAGCGGATGGCCGAGCCAGCCCATTGCACTTCCCCTTTGGTCAACGGGGTGGCTCCCAAGTTTCGTGCTTGACCTTCTCGTGTCCTT
>CAZFDX010000243.1:0-2179 GCA_964518325.1 uncultured Alcaligenaceae bacterium
CGGGAATGCCGCCTGCCAAGGTGACCAAATTGGGATAGGCCACGAAATACGGCTCGAAGAGAATCACCTCATCCCCAGGGTTGACGGTGGTGAGTAAGGCCAACGCTAATCCCCCGCTGGTTCCGGATGTGACCATGACGGTACGATTCGGATCGGGCAAGCGAGCATGAACCCGTTGTTGCAGCGCCTGCAGCAAGGGGGCGATCCCTTGAGTGACGGTGTAGCCGTTTTGATCGTGATCGATGGCCTGTTTCGCGGCCTGCTTGACGGGTTCGGGGACCGGAAAATGAGGTTGCCCAATGCTCAAATTCACTGGGTGAGACATATCTCGGCCCAGCTCGAAAATTTTGCGAATCCCCGAGGCTTCAATCGAGTTCATTCGGGAGGCTAACCATTTTTCGTACATATTTTCTCGTGCCTTTTTCGTCTTGTGAATGCTAGAGATTCATTCAAGTATTAGCTGTTGTTACGCAAAACTTGTGGGGTTAGCGCTGAGGGTTCGCTTGTAATTTTTTTTGCCACATTTCCAGTTGCGATCGCACTTGGTTGGGGGCGGTACTCCCGTAACTTTTGAAGGTTTCGATTGCTTTTTTGACACCGAGTAGTTCACGCAGTTCTTGGCCTTGGTTGGGGCAAATTTCTTCCAATCGACTTACGGGCAGATCGATGAGCCGACAGCGCTTTGTTTCACATTCTTGGACCAATTTGCCAATCATTTCATGGGCGCTTCTCATGGGAATCCCCCGCGCGATCAGCCCTTCCATCAGGGTCGTGGCATCGAGGAAGCCATCTTCTAAACGGGCATTGATACTTTCTGTTTTGAATCGGGCACCCAGAATCAGGGGGGGGGCCACTTCCAGAATTCCTAAGATGGTATCGGTTGCTTCAAAAAGCGGGGGTTTATCTTCCTGTAAATCGCGATTGTAAGCAGTGGGCAATCCTTTGAGCAAGACCAACACTTGTTGTAAAGCCGCCAAGGTTTTGGCCGAGCGCCCCCGCGTGAGTTCTAAGACATCGGGGTTCTTTTTATGCGGCATGATGCTCGAACCGGTACAAAATTCGTCCGGCAGTTCGATGGTGTTGAACTCGGTCGTGGACCAAAGAACCCACTCTTCGGCCCAGTTACTGAGATGAACCCCCATGAGAGCCAAGCAGAACAGATACTCGGCCAAGAAATCGCGATCACTCGAAACATCTAACGAATTGCGAGCCACTTCCGAGAAGCCCAATTTCTCGGCGACCCGATGACGATCAATCGGAAGGGAGGTACCCGCCAAAGCGGCCGCCCCTAAGGAGAGAATGTTGACCCGTTTGCGACAATCGGCCAAGCGTTCGCGATCCCGTTGGAACTTCTCGACATAGCACAAACACCAATGGGCCGCCAAAATGGGTTGGGCACGTTGTAAATGGGTGTAACCGGGAATAATCACATCGAGGGAACGCTGCGCTAAATCCACATAAGCCCGTTGAAGTTGCAGCAGTCCTGCATCAATCTGATCGATCGCGTGCCGCGTCCATAATTTCACATCGGTGACGACCTGATCGTTCCGGCTGCGACCCGTGTGGAGTTTGCGTCCCAAATCACCAATCCGAGCAATCAGCGCGGTTTCAACGTGGGTATGAATATCTTCGAGACTAGCTTGGAAGGGGATTTTGCCAGCCTCTAAATCGGCTTGCACTTGGTCAAGGGCCTGACAAATTTGCTCCCCCTCGGCGGGGGTGAGCAATCCCACTTCGGCCAGCATTTGAGCATGCGCTTGGCTGGCGCGAATATCGAAGGGGAGAAGCCGGTAATCGAAGGAGATGGATTCGCTAAACCGTTCGACCCGTGAATCGGTAACGGACGAGAAACGTCCGCCCCAAGTCTTTTGACTCATCGAAGACAACTCAATGCAACTTGTGGAAAAAAACCATTATAAGCGAAGGATTCACTTCGGGAAGAGAAAAGAGGAAAGAGGCAAAGATAAAACACGGATGAAGGATAAGGGATGAAGGGGGAGAGAATGGAAAATGGAAAATGGAGAATGGAGAATCGAGAATGGAGAATCGAGAATCAAGAATGAGTCAACATGAAGGATGAGGGATGAAGAATGAAAGAAGAGAGAAAGGATGAGGGATAAAGGACAGGGACTAAGGGGGAAGGAATGTCGGATCGTCAGCGGCAAGCGAGGCCCGGTAC
>CAZFDX010000244.1:0-1922 GCA_964518325.1 uncultured Alcaligenaceae bacterium
TGACAAATTTCCTCAAACGTCAAAGGGGTCCGTTGCAATCGGGTAAACAAGTCGAAGTCGGCCACTGCGACAGTGAGTAGTTCAGTGGCATAACCATTGCGGAACACCTCGAAGATCGGCGTTGGATCGGTCTGAGGTGGGGTCAGTGCATCGAGCGGCATATCAATTTTCGCACAGCAGGAATCAGGAACTCAGGAACCTTTGGCCGAGGTCTGCGTACCTGTTCCCAGAGAAGACCCCGGCGGTGGAGGTGTAATGGTCGAGTTTTTCTTCTCTTCCTGACAACCACTCAATCCCAAAGCCAAACCCATTAACATCACAAGAGAAAACAATCGCATGGGGAGACCCTCGGTTTATTTCGCTGCCTTGATTTTATTTTTCTCGTCCACAAACACAACAGTCGGTTCGTATTTCTTGGCTTTCTTGGTAGTCATAGGAGTATAGGTAGCAATGATGACCAGATCGCCAGTGTGAATGAGATGCGCACCGGCTCCATTCACCCCAATGACCCCGCTGCCGCGTTCACCGGCCAGCGCATAAGTCACGATTCGGGCACCGTTGGTGACGTCCCAAACATGAATTTGTTCGTAAGGAAGAATATCGGCAGCATCGAGGAGGTCCTCATCGATCGTGAGACTTCCTTCGTAATCTTTGTCGGTACGGGTCACGGTCGCCCGATGAATTTTCGATTTGAACATCAACCGCTGCATAACATCCCCTAACTGATGAGAATACTATACGGAGCGAGATTCCCGTTGGATAGTGCCACCTCAGGGCAAAGTGGTTCCCACCCCGTTGAAAGTGGCCAACGCCCGTTGTTTCTTCGTGAAAAACATTATCACGACTTAACTCAGTTGAAAGCAACGAGTTTGGTTTGCCGATCCCCTTGGATTCAGCCCAAGACAAAGTAACACCTAAAAAAAGTCGTCTAGCATTATTTTGGGGAAATAGGCAAAATAACCTTTTAGGATTTACGCCCGAACTATTGGAGACCCTACATACCATGATTGCGCCAACAATCGCAACCCTGATTGCTCTCTCGCTTCCTGCACAAGGGGCGGGAGGAATTTCTCTCTCGAATACGCGAGTCACCTACGGGGAACTCGGGGCCAGCCGACCGGATAACAAATTCCTTCCGGGAGATATTTTCTTTGTGAGCTTTGATATTGATGGCATCACCATCGATGCCGAGGGTAAAGTGAAGTACAGCATGGGGATGGAAGTACTCGATGCCAAGGGCGTCTCGATCTTCAAACAAGCCCCCGTCGATCGCGAAGATTTTGTTCCCTTGGGAGGGAACAAGCTCCCCGCTCGGGCATTTGTATCGGTAGCGGTCGATCAGGAAGCCGGTTTGTACACCTGTAAAGTCACCGTGACCGATAAAGGGGCCAAATCGGAACCGAAAGTACTCGAACACAAGTTCGAGGTTCTCAAAAAAGATTTTGGTATCGTCCAATTATTCACCTCTGTCGATCCCGATGGCAAATTCCCCTCCTCGACTACGGGGCTTGTGGGGCAAAGTCTCTTCGTGCAATTTGCCCTAGTGGGCTTCGAGCGTGAAGCTGTTCGCAAACAACCGAAAATCGAAATTGAAATGACCGTTTTCGATGCAGAGAAAAGACCGACATTACCGAAACCCGTTTCCGTCATCATCGACAAAGATGTTCCCGAAAAAGACCTTGGGATTCCCCTGCGCTTTACTTTGCCGATGAATCGGGCGGGTGGATATTTGGTTGAATTGAAAGCTACGGACAAAATCACGCAGAAAGTCGCTAAAGTCTACTTGCCCGTTCGAGTGATTGCCCCGAATTGAGAACCTCGGGTGCTTAGTGGCAGAAGAATGCAAGCATGTGCGTGGAACGTAAACAAGTGTTACAAAACTTCGTCGTCAACACATGTTGACATGTTGACATGTTGACATG
>CAZFDX010000245.1:0-2324 GCA_964518325.1 uncultured Alcaligenaceae bacterium
ATCGCGTGCCAACCCACATTTGGATTGTAGGATTGTTTCTTAAATCCAAGCGACGATCTTTTTTCGGATTTCATCGGAAGGTTGTGTCTTCCGTTTCGGCGGCATGTGCTTTGTTTCGAGTTCTTCTTTGATCTTTTCCCAAACCGCGCGATCCTTCTTGGCGCCATCGAAGGTTGTGTACCCTTCCAACGTGAGACCAGCCGACTGTTTTTCATTATTGTGGCAGGCACCACAGTAGGTATCTAAGAAAGGTCGAACCTCTTTGGTGAAAAAGGCCCGTTCCTTCTCGATGTCGATGCTCGGGGTAGCTTTGGCCGAGACGAATTGTGTTTGGTTCAGGTTATATTGGTTCAGATTGTTAAACGGGTTGGATGATGGGGAATCCCCCTTGATGGTATCTCCCGCAACGGTGGAAGCATTTTGGGCCGAGGCCTTGGTTTTCTTCGAGCAACCAACGCCCAATAAAATCAGGACACAACAAGCAATAAGACAGATTAGCCGCATCGAGGCGGAACTCCTTAACAAGGAGAGGGAGGGATAAAACTATTTTAGTGTAACGAATCGAGCAGGAGAATACTAATTAAAATAAAATGAGTCTCCTGAATTTCCCGACCCCATACAAATTCCCGAACTGGATCGACCAGTTTTATTCCTGCGGAATTCTACCTCATCCTGAATTTCCCGACCCCATCCTGAATTTCCCGACCTCGTCTTTGCTTCAGGCAGAGGCTCGCAGCAGACGATCGCGAATCGCTAACCATTCATCTTGATGAGGGGGAAGCTCGGCCACGATTCGATCGAATTTTTGACGATCCAGTTCATGCAACACTTCGTAGAGTTTTCGCCCTGCTTCCTGCGGATTGTTCCCGAGATTGAACCCATTGGGAACATCCGTCCCAAACGTGAGAACCCCGACTCGAAGCCCCTGCTGAGCATAACGTGCCAGCAATTCGGAGAGGTTTCCTTCGACACATTCGAGCTGAGTGATCGGTGAATAGTGTTTGGCCAGCATGCCCGGCGAGGGCAACGTCGAAGACCCGACGCGAGAAGGTCGTTCGCAAGGCCCCACCTGTTTTTCAATTTCACTCACAGGTAAGGCACCGTACCGCAGAATCTTCGGTGGGGTTGCACTCACATCGACAACGGTCGATTCAATTCCTTGTTGAGTAGGTCCCCCATCCAAAATCAACGGGATGCGATCCCCCAAACTCTCCAGCACATGTTGCGCCGTGGTGGGCGACAAGGCGTTGGAACGATTGGCCGAAGGGGCCGCCAAAGGAAGGCCACATTGTTTCAACAAGGCCAAGGCCACCGGATGAGAGGGCATGCGAATCGCAACGGTATCCCCCCCCCCTGTGACAATATCGGGAACAAGTTGGCTTTTGGGGAAGATCAACGTCATCGGACCGGGCCAAAAAGTCTCGGCAAGTTTTTTCGATTCATGCGAAATCGACCGAACCAAAGGTATCAGGGCATCCCAATCGGCCACATGAACGATTAACGGGTTTTGGCTCGGGCGACCTTTGGCCTCATAAATTTTCTTAACGGCCTGCGGATTCAGGGCATTTGCCCCCAATCCGTAAACGGTCTCGGTGGGAAAGGCCACCACCTCCCCTGCGAGTAAAAGGTCGCACCCGTGTTTGAGAATCTCCGGTTCCGGTGCTACGCTATCGATTTTCGTCACTTTTGCAGTCATATTATTTATGAGACAGTTTCACAGTTGACTCACCTTTACGATGGGCCAAAGAAAACGGACGTCATTCCTCCTCCCTTCTTCCGACTCCTTCGCCTTGCCATATTCCCCGCACCGTTCTTTGTGATTTCCAAGCATGTACCGATCTGAACATCCTTTGGTTTACAGCAAGTCCCATAGGGCTAGCTTTCCCTTGTGATTTTCAAGCATGTACCGATCTGAACCAAAGTCAACCGAGTTGCACCCGAATCAGTAAGGGCTTGACGAGAAAAATCAAAGGATTCCTTCACTTCTACACAGGTTCCGTTTCTATGAATAGAATGATGCCGTAACTCCATTTGGGATTTTACGTTATTTAGCTCTTGATTCGAGTGAAACCTATGCCAGTAGCTGTGTCGGTCCCTTCTTTTGGCGAATCTGTTTCGGAAGTGAAACTGCTCAAGTGGCTCAAACCGGAAGGGAGCTACGTCAATCGAGATGAACCGATCTGCGAAATGGAGTCGGAAAAGGCCACAGAAAATGTGACGGCCCCTGCGGCAGGCACGCTGAAATATGTGGCGGCGCAAGGTGCCACCTTGCAAATTGGGGCGATTGTTGCCAGTATCGATGATAAAGCCCCCCCCCCCAAGGC
>CAZFDX010000246.1:0-7458 GCA_964518325.1 uncultured Alcaligenaceae bacterium
GATCCACCCACAATCGCATTCGATAGCCATCACACCCGATGCCTATCGACAGGAGTTGGCCCGATGTCGAACCTTTGTTCTTGAAAGTGAAGCTCAAGAACTTCAAAAACAAGGAATCGGACGGCATTTGACCCCCTCGGAATTGTTGGTTTTTGGACCTAAAGGCTTAATCGATAATCGTCTACGCTTTCCGGATGAGCCTGCGCGTCATAAGATATTAGACTTAGTGGGGGATCTTGCCCTGTGTGGGTTTGATTTGGCAGGTCATGTGGTTGCCTACCGATCAGGCCACCCCCTGAACGTTGAACTGGCTCGGGCTTTATCTGCGATTGCCTAAACCAAGTGGCTTCCATTTGGTTCGTGATTGAGCAACGAACCACGACGGAGAAACCTGTAAATATGAATCGACTCAAAATTGCCGTCGTTGGTGTCGGGCATCTCGGCAAGGAGCATGCCCGTATCCTTTCTCACCTTCCCGAGGTGGAATTGGTCGCTGTTGTCGATAGCAACTACGACCAAGCGGCCCTTATCGCGGAAAAGTGTCACTGCACCCCTTACGACTCGTATGAACCGCTGCTGGGGAATGTCGATGCCGTTTCGATCGTCACCCCCACCGTTTACCATCACGAAGTGGCTCGGAGTTTTCTCGAATCGGGTGTTCCCGTCCTTGTCGAGAAACCCATCACCGTGACCTTGGCCCAAGCGGATGATCTCATTCGCATTGCCCAAGCGAAAAATGTTCCCCTTCAAGTTGGGCATATCGAACGCTTTAATCCCGCTTTTGAAGCTCTTTTGGGGCGACCCATCGTTCCGAAGTTGATCGAAAGCGAACGGCATGGCCCCTTCACGGGGCGCTCAACCGATATTGGTGTGACCTTGGACCTGATGATCCACGATCTCGATTTGATCCTTTCCCTTGTGAAAAGCGAGGTGCGGGATATCGAAGCGCTAGGCTCTTCCGTGTTCGGGGGACATGAAGATATTGCTCATGCTCGTTTGGTGTTTGAAAATGGCTGTGTGGCCAACGTGACTGCCAGCCGAGTTAGCCCCCGACCGAAAC
The DNA here is from genome assembly GCA_964518325.1 of uncultured Alcaligenaceae bacterium. GTDB lineage: Bacteria > Planctomycetota > Planctomycetia > Gemmatales > Gemmataceae > SKW135. The sequence continues at coordinate 1,061 of CAZFDX010000246.1, forward strand.
GAAAATTACGGGTTTGGGCCTCGGAAGGGTATGCCGGCATCGACTTCGTTACAAAACGGTTGACGCTCGTTCAACCTTCGGATGAATTGCGGAAATATGGCCTGTCGGCATTGCAATTGGACCCCGCCCGACGAGAAAAACTCAAGGCCGAAGTTTTTGGCAAACACATGCAGTCGATCGATCTCGATTGTAATCGGGTTTCTCATGGGGATCAATTAACCAACGAGCTGAAGCACTTTGTTCAGTGTGTTCGCACGGGTAAACGTCCGCGAGTGACAGGGGAAGATGGTCGAGCTGCCTTGGCTCTTGCGGATCGCATTATCCAAGCTCTGCAACGGCACACTTGGACCGGCACTCCCGAGGGTCCCAAAGGACCGAAACAATTGCCCCCCGCCACAGGCAAGTTGTTTGATCCCAATCTGGAACGGGATTACCTTGATAACCGCGAAGCCGCCTAAGTCGATTTCATCATTTTGTCGCAAGCGGAGCGGCCTCAGTCGATTCCATCATTCTGCTTCAAGCGGAGCGGCCTCAGTCGATTCCTTATCTTTCGCCCCTGAATCTCTTTACCTGTACCCACCTTGTGGCTCGTCATACAAGCCAATAGATTGGAGTCAATTGGAAACGTCTCACAACTGGGAAATACGGTCTGTGGTTGGCTATTCCAGCGGCTGGTTCAAGCCCATTAACTTTTGCACATGTTTGGCGAGCATATCACATTCGAGGTTGACCGGTTCGCCGACCTGTTTGAAGCCAAGGGTCGTGACGGCCTGAGTATGCGGAATGAGCATGACCGAAAAACGTTCCGCTTCGACATTGACTAAAGTGAGGCTGACCCCATCAATGGCAATGCTCCCTTTAGGAACCATCAGTCGGGTCAGCACGGCAGGGCATCGGAACCAAACATCTTCCCAATCGCCGTTTCGGGTTCGAGATTCGATCACACCAATGCCATCGACATGACCTTGAACAAAATGCCCGCCTAATCGATCCCCCACGCGCAGGGATCGTTCTAAATTGACCCGATCCCCTGCTTTCAATTGACCGAGGTTCGATCGTTTCAAGGTCTCGGGACCAATTTCAAAACTCAATTGCCCCTCGTGTGTGCTCACCACCGTCAAGCACACACCGTTGACGGCAATGCTTTCGCCGATCTCTGGTTGAAAGGTCGGCTCAAAAATGGTGAGCCGCCGACCGGCCCCGATTGTTTCTAGAGCAACCACATTCGCTAATTTCTCGACGAGACCGGTGAACATAATTTTTAACCTACAGACGCAGTGGACCCTTTTCGCAGATTGTACGCCAAAGCTGCGATGAGCAAAAGGAAAGCCCAAGTGTAGGCTCCATACACTTGAGCGAGTTTACCGAATTCATAGATCAGTTCTTCCTTCGATTTCTCGTTACCAAAGGTCGAAGTAAGCAAGGTGAACGAAAAGGCAAGCAAGGCACTACCGAGGCTCACCCGTCGCATCATTTTGGGGAACGAATGGCTCACCCCGATATAAATCAACACGGCATAAGGAAGCACTAAGGGGGTGCAATGATGTTTCCAAGTTCGCTCACTAAAGAGCAACATTCCCAAGGCAATCAGGGCATATTCACTGGTGAAGCGCCAACCCGTTCGCGGAGCATCGGGGCTAGGGGGTTGGGTCCGACAAGTGTAAATAATCAGGCACAGAAATAGGAACTGACACAGTTGAACGATGCGTTTGATGGTGAGTTTATCCAAGGCGAGCCAATTGTGATAGGCCATTGGTGTGTAGACGTTGTTGATGTATCGAGAAAAGGAGGGGGATTCGCTCAAAAGTCGGGCCAGCAATCCGGGTAGCGATTGATTATGATGTTCTGAGGTAATCGTGCCGTCCCGTAGATAGGGAAGAATCATGGTCTTGACCCAAGAGTTCAATGCCTGCCAATTTTGATCCCATCCTTCGCTGAGTGAACCTTGGTGGAAGGCAAAAATCAGGGCTGGTATCAAGAAGAAAAATAAGCCCAATCCCACACCTGTACCGATCAGCACTTTCCAGCTTCGTTTCCAAGCATAATAAACCACAAACAAAGCCGGCGTCACTTTACAGGCGATGGCTAAAGCAATCACGATCCCGCTCCAGTAATCGTACTTTTTGGCATACAGGTAGACGGAAGCGATTACCAAAAAACATATCAAGATGTTGACATTACCATGAGTTAAGTCCCCCAGAAAGGGGCGAATACTTAAGATGAGGGTCAATCCGGAACCAATCGCAATCGACCATCGAGAAAGAGAAGAAACATCCAGTTCCAAAAGTCGCCAAGTCCAATAGAAGCAGAAAAAGCCCAGAACGACCTTCACGAGAAACCAACTGAGTACGGCCGCCAAAGGGCTGATTTTCTCATCCAACTCCGAGAAGGGCCAAAGAATTTGCATCATGATCGGAGGATTGGGATACTGTTTGGTTTCGTGGATATTTTCGCCTTCCTCCATCGCCTGAATTTGCTTGCTCCACCGGAGTAAGGCCCCTTCGGTAAACCCATCGGGCCGCGGACGAAGAGATTTGGCGCTGACCCGAATGGCTGTGTAGACCAACAGGCCGAAAAGCAATAACGCCAGTCCCCACCAACACAGTCGAACATATCGGGAAGAAAGTTGATTTTGCATGACCCCCATTAAATCAAAATAGCGATTTGGAATCGAGAGGAATTTTTCAGGGGCGTTTCCAAAGATTTATTTCAGGGGCATTTTCCAAAGGTCTATCCAGTGGGCGTTTCCAACCAGCAGATACACGACGTTCCACAAACCCACCGAGATCGAGAGAGGGGTTTATCGGCGTTGTCGATCGGCGGGAGAATACTCTTCGAGGTCGCTTTCAAGGGCCTCGGCATACCATTTGGGATTGCCCAAAACACGAAGGGGTTCCGGCGGGACACCCGCCCCATCTTTCTCGAAGCAGCGTTTCCGCAAATCCTGAAGTTTTTGGAACAGTTCGACGTTATTCGCTTTGAGAATCAGCCGGCCCCGAATCATTTTTCCGGGGGTGCTAATCATGCTAATGGGAATATACAGCGTGGCCGAGTCGTTTTTGAGGATAATGATCGGGGCACTTTCACCCGGAATGCGCTCCGCCGATGGGAAAATGCTTCCTTGTTTCCAGATATTCCGCTATTTCTCGGCCTGTTCTGGAGAAAGAGAAACGCCATCGGGTCGGCGGAAGAAGTTTTTGGCAAACAGATCGTCCACACTCAGGTTTTCGATTGGCCCTTTATAGCTGGCGGCAAAGGCTTTTCGAGATTCCGGAACCGTATCGGAGGTCACGGGTAAAAAGTAGGTGGCTCCTCCCCCGATCAGGGTCAATCCGTCGAAGAAACGCATGGCCGACAGACGATCTTCCATCGGGTAAGTGGCAAGGTAGTTGGGAATCTTGATGCGGGAGTTACATTCGGTCAACCAGCGATTGCTAAACATCATGCCGTCGAATTGCAATTCTTGGACAAGGCGCCCGTAGGCCGTGGGACGGAACGAACGCAATTGGGCATCCGGAGTGCGGATTTGCCACATTTCTTGCCCTTGAATTTGCCGAACGTAAAACTGCAAGGTGAAATCGGTTTCCCCTTCCGGAGTGCGAACGGTATACAAACAACTGGCATCGTAGCCTTTCTCTTGTGGGGTCCATTCCATGGCCCGTTTTTTGATTTCGATTTCTTCCCCCGCTCGAATGAGAAATTGGGTCGAACGAGCTTCCTCGAAGGAGGCCATTTCGGGGTAGCGAGTTCTCATGGTAGTGGCATCTTGAATTTCCAGTCCCTGTTTGAGATGCTCTAAGGAAGAACGTAAGGCATAAAGCCAGCCATCCTCTTTCTGGAAGTACTTGAACCACTCTTGGGATTTGGCATCGATGTCGGAGCTTTTGGCAAAACTATCGGCAAAGCTCGCACCCAATAGGCCGACGGCACTGAGGGCGCTAATCCACCAACAGGCATGAGCGACCTTCAAGCCGGTTCGGGTTTCCTCCGAGCGTCGCACTTGGATGGCCCCCGCACTGGCCAGAAAAAAGCACAAAATTGCCGGAGGCAATAGCCACGAGGTCGGGATCGGTTGCCCATTTTTCAGGGCCACAAATATCATCAGGATCGCTGCGAAAACAAAAATCGTCGTGAATACGCCCGCCGCGATCACTAATCCTGCCACGGGTTGATAATCCGTGTTCGAGCGGATGCGTGCCGTTGGGATTTGAGGGAGATCTGCCATCTCTTTCTCTCTCGGTTACAGGTCAATGTCAGTTATACGCACCGTCGAAAGGCTTCGTTCATTCGATTGATTTTCAAATAGAAAAAAGGTTATTCTTCAACCGTCCCTTCCGGAGCAGGGAGTTCCTCGGCTCGGGATTGGACTTCCCCCGAATTGTCGAGGTAGATTTTATCTTGAAGAATTTCTTGGATGACAATTTCGAGCTTGTCCTGCGTTTTCAGGTTCACGAGGGGTATGGCCCCTGTATGGAGTTGTACCATCCTTTTCTGAATAAGGGTCGATAGTTTGAATCGTCCACCGACCTTGTTCACAATGTATTCTTCTTTTAGTTCATCGAGCATGGAACCCCCTTGCTTGAAATAGTTCTTCGATTCGGTCAACAAGAACTTTTGCTGCCCGATCCACATCATCGTTAATAAGCAATTCATTATAGCGACTGGCAAAAGAAAATTCTGCCTCGGCGGTTTTCAATCGCCTTTTGATTTCCTCTTCGTCGCTATCTCGGGCGCGCAGCCTTCGTTCATATTCGCCGGGTGGTGTGGAGATAAATATGGAATACAGGTCGGGATATTTGGGATGCACTTGGGTGAAACCTTGCACATCAATATCCAAAATGACCCCGATCCCCTTTTCTCGGTAAGGATCGACCTCCTTTTTCGGAGTCCCATAATAATGGACCCGATGGACAATCGCATATTCCAAAAGCTCATCGTTGGCGATGGCTTTTTCAAATTCCTCGCGGCTGCAAAAATGATAATGAACCCCTTCGATTTCGTTGGGGCGTTTGTTCCTTGTCGTAAGGGAAACGGCCAAATGTAATTGCCTTGGGGAACGCTTGATGGCTTCGGCAATCAGGGTCGATTTGCCCGAACCACTTGGTCCCGAAATGAGTACGATAGGGGCTAAGGGGGGCTGCACGATTGCTCTCCCAATTATTCGATATTTTGTACCAACTCGCGGATTTTTTCGAGTTCTGCCTTGATCTCGACCGTGTGACGGGAGATGGTCACGTCACCGGATTTCGAGCCAATCGTATTCGTTTCTCGCCCCATTTCTTGGACCAGAAATTCCAGCTTCCTACCAGGGGAATCTTTTTCTTCCTGAACGACTTTCTTGAATTGATCCAAGTGACTGGACAAGCGCATGATCTCTTCCGAAATGTCGATCCTTTCGGCAAAAATGGCCACTTCGCGAATGAGGTCTTCTTCTTGGGTAGAGATATTCGAATCACTCAGGGCCACGCGAATCCTTTCCCGCATTCGCAAACGATAATTCGCTGCCACTTGGGGAACGATCCCGCGAATGATATTGAGATAATGAGAAACCCGTTGATGATAATTCATCAATTCAAGGGCCATCGCTTGGCCTTCGGTATATCGCATCTGCTGCAGCGAATCGATGGCGCTATGCAGTGCCTGTTCCATCACCAGACGTTCTTCCTCAGCAAGTTGCCCTTGATCGGAAAGGTTTGGGTTCGTGACTCCGGGTAATAAGAGAACCCCGTTGAGCAGGGGGGTATAGTCGCGGAGACCCAGTCGTTCGCTGAGTTGGCGAATTTGATGAATGTATTGGCCCAGAATCTCTTGATTCAAAAGGGTGTTGGCGTGATTCGATTCTCTTTGCGCTCGGATAATTACCGTGATGGTGCCGCGACGAATTTTTTGCCGCAAAATTTTCTCGATGTCCGGTTCGAGCATGGGGTAGGGGTCCGAACCTCGCACAGACACTTTGAGATAACGGTTATTCACAGCGCGAACTTCGACAGAGATACTGACCCCAGATGAAGAGGAACGACCTTCTCCGAAGCCGGTCATACTTAGCAGCACGCGAGTTTGAACCCCCGTGGACTAGAGTTGTTGTTGAGGCGGAATCAGGGCATCTTGTTTCATTTTCGTGTTCAGTCGCCCATCGGATTTCGCGACCAAAACATGAAGGATAATCAGGAACACCCACACGCCAAACATATACAGGGTGTATTTGACGAATTGATCTGCCGATTTGGACCCGAAGGCGCTAGAGCCTCCTGCAGCACCAAACGCACCGGCTAGCCCCCCCCCCCTTACCACGCTGGATTAACACTGTGGCAATTAACAAAAGGGACATAAAGCTGTCTCTTATACAAATCCCCGAGCCCACGAGACCGTAATAGAACTCCTAGTCCGGCCTCAGCTTG
>CAZFDX010000247.1:0-5835 GCA_964518325.1 uncultured Alcaligenaceae bacterium
GGGAAGCTCAAACGCTCGCATGACCAATTAGGCAATCTGCTCGATCGTTTATCGAGTCGATTGCTCGAACAGCATGTGGGAGAATCGACCCTTGAAGATGTGGCACAATCAAAACGGGTTCTTTCGATTGTGCGTCAAACCCTGATCGAATTATTCTCGGAGTTTGAGAACCATGCTGCCCGTTCGGATGACTTGAATTCGCGGCTCTATCGGGAGGTTTTGTCGAGCCGAATGCGTCCTTTTGCCGATGGCTTACATGGTTTACCCCGATTGGTTCGAGATATGGCGAAGAATCTTGGGAAACAGGTCGAATTAGTCATTCTTGGCGATGAGGTCGAGGTCGATCGGGACATTCTCGAACGATTAGAATCCCCGTTGACTCACATGTTACGCAACTCAATAGATCATGGAATCGAACTTCCAGAACAAAGAATCGCTGCGGGGAAACCCCCTGTAGGTCAAATTGTTATCGATGCCAAACATCGGGCAGGGATGCTCTCGGTCACCATTCGCGATGATGGCCGTGGCGTGGATATGGAGAAACTCCGCACAAAGATTGTCGAAAGGCAACTGACTGCTCCCGAGACGGCCAAAGCACTCACAGAGAATGAGTTGCTGGAGTTTTTATTTCTACCGGGATTTTCAACGGCCTCGAAAGTGACCGAGTATTCAGGGCGTGGGGTCGGTCTGGATGTCGTTCAAGGAATTATTCGGCAGGTCGGGGGGACGGTGCGCTTAACCTCGAAATTCGGGCAAGGAACGACCTTTCATTTAATTTTGCCTTTGACCTTATCGGTTGTGCGAGCTGTATTGGTTAAGATCGCCGGAGAGCCTTATGCCTTTCCGCACAACCGAATTGAGCGCCTTTTACGGGTTCCCGCTTCAGAAGTGCGTTCCTTGGAAGGAAAACAGTTTATAATGGTAGATGGAGTGAACGTCGGTTTGGTCTCGGCGTCGCAAGTGATGGAATTAACGGGGAATGCTCCGCCGGACCCGTTGCCGATTATTCTGTTGTCGGATACGACCGGTCAATATGGTTTAGTGGTCGAAAATTTTATTGGGGAGCAAGACCTAGTCGTTCGGCCCCTTGATGCTCGATTAGGAAAAATTCCCAACATCTCGGCGGCGGCCATTTTGGATGATGGTTCCCCCGTTTTGATTGCCGATGTCGATGACCTGATGAGAACGGCCGATGTGTTCATCCAAGCGAATACGTTACGAAAACTCTCGAAGGAAACAGGGGCGATTAGTTTAGGGCAACGCAAACGGGTCTTGGTCGTGGACGATTCTCCGACCGTTCGAGAAGTGGAGCGCCAACTTTTGAATAGCTTGGGGTTAGACGTGGAGACGGCTCAAGATGGTCAAGAAGGATGGAACCGCTTGCGAACCAGTAACCCCTTTGATCTCGTAGTATCCGATGTGGATATGCCCAGAATGACTGGGTATGAGTTTGTAAGATTACTTCGGTCCGATCCGCGATTTCGCACTCTCCCTGTCATTATGGTTTCGTACAAGGATCGACCGGAAGACCGTGCCAAAGGTAAAGAAGTGGGGGCAGATGTCTATCTCACGAAGACCTCACTTCACGATAATACCTTTACGGAAGCGGTTCGCTCGCTGATGGCACGGTGACAATGGCTTGTCCTCTCCCGAGTTGGATCAGATGACCCGATGACCCGATGATTCGACGATCAGATGACTTGGTTTACAATCAGATGACTTGGTTTAGAATCAGATGACTTGGTTTAGAACTTGATGGTGTTTATGCGTATCGGTATTGTCAACGATCAAGCGCTGGCTCGCGAGGTACTCCGTTCGGTAGTCACCTCGGTGCCGGGCTATTCGGTGGCATGGACCGCAAATGATGGGATCGAGGCGGTTGCCAAAACGAAAACCGATAAACCGGATGTGGTCCTCATGGACCTGATTATGCCTCATATGGATGGGGTCGAGGCCACCGCCCGAATCATGGCAGAATGTCCTTGCCCTGTGTTATTAGTGACCTCAAGCACCACAGCCAACTTTTCGCAAGTGCATCGGGCGATGACCCTCGGAGGAATCGATGCCGTCAATACCCCGACTTTGGGTCCGGGAGGGAAATTATTAAACACGGAACCTCTGCTCGAAAAACTGGCCAAAATTGCACAAAAGCGATTGCTCACACCGATTCCCCGAGTGGTCACCTCGTCAACAACCGATAGTCAAGCGGTACGAATTTTGGACCTCCCGCGAACTCTTCCGATTGTGGCAGTGGGCGTGAGTACTGGGGGACCGGTAGCGCTCGGGACGTTTCTCAGTGGGTTACCCGCACGATTTCCCGCAGCGGTGCTGATCTCGTTACACATTGCCCCCAGTGCGGTGCCAAATCTGGTTCAAACGCTTCAGAAAAAGACCCCGCTGCGCATTATCCCCGTGATGGGGCCGACCTTCCCCGATAGCGGAGGGATTTACATCGCTTGTTCTGACGATCATATGATTGTGACCTCCAGCGGTCGGCTCGTCTATACAGATGAACCAAAAGATTATCCGTATCGCCCCTCGGTGAATGCGTTGTTTCATTCTCTAGCGACCCATTGGAAACAACCGGGTGTGGCCGTCATTCTCACGGGCATGGGGGACGATGGTGCGAAGGGGATGTTGGCCCTGCGGCAAAACGGTTGGCATACCATCGCACAAGATGAATCGACGAGTGTGGTTTTTGGCATGCCCCAAGCCGCCATGAAATTGGGCGCAGCGGTCCAATCTTTACCTGTCGAACATATTGCCGGCTCGGTCCTTTCTCGAATTAAACCCCTTTCAACGGGTTAGAGCCGTTTCAAACAGGGGTTGCGTCAAGTTCGACCGATTAGAGCCGTTTCAAACGGGGGTTGCGTCAAGGTTGCTGAATCATCAATGGAAAAAAGCCCCATCGAGTCGGGCGATGCGACACGAACTTGAAACTGGCTCTAAAATGATCTGACTGAGTGGAGAGTTCAACTTTGACAAAACGAATACCGACCAATCTCATCACTGGGTTCCTCGGGGTAGGAAAAACAACGGCCGTGCTGGACCTGTTGCGGAATAAACCAACGAATTCGCGTTGGGCGATTTTGGTGAACGAATATGGCGAGGTAGGGGTCGATCAGGCGATCTTAGAAGGGGATTCTCCCGAGCAAATCGAAATCCGCGAAATCTCGGGGGGCTGCATTTGTTGCACTTCGTCGATCATGTTTAAGTTTGCCCTGTCGCAAATTTTAGGTTCCGTGCAACCAGAACGATTATTGATTGAAACAACGGGTGTCGGGCACCCTGCGCGTTTGCTCGAAGAACTTCGAGGCCCCCACTATCGGGATCGGGTCGATTTACGGGCCACAATATGCTTAGTTTCGCCGACGGATTTTATTACCCCACCCATGTATGAATCGCCGGTGTTCCGTGACCAAATGGAATTGGCCGACGTTCTGGTACTAAACAAAGCCGATACCACAACCAAGGCCGTGCAAGAAGAATTTTTGGAATGGGGGCAAAAATTGTACCCGCCGAAAACCTTGGTGGCTGTGACGCAAAAAGGCAAGCTCGATCCCGCTTGGCTTGATCTCGGATTTAATCCTCAGCGACAGGCCAAAGAACTACTCGCTCATGAATCGACCAAAAATCTTCCCGTGCGGATGGACCAAGCCTTGCTGGATTTTTTCCAAATGCCCTCGCGGGGGCACCCGTTGCGAAAACCCTCGGCGAATAACGATGCCTGCGGCTGGATTTTCCATCCCGATGATATTTTTGATGAGGATCGCTTGCTGACTTTGTTTGCCAGTCAACCGAAAGTGACCCGATTGAAAGGGGTTTTTCATACCCAAGAGGGTTGGTTTGTCATCCATCGGGTCGAGAATCGGACTACCGAGGAAACGACCTCGTATCGTCGAGATAGCCGCATTGAAATTTTTGCCCAAGGGCTTGAAGGTGGTTGGGAAGAGTACGAAAGACGTCTCCTTGAGTGTTTGATTCGAGAAGATGCCAAAACCCCAGACGAGTGAGGAAAAGAAATCACCAAAACCCCAGAGGAGTGAGGAAAAGAGGGAACCAAGCCGATTCTGACCAAAAAACGACTTGAGTGATTGGCCTCCGAGGGGGGGCTGGCAATCATGGCGATCCTCCCGCATAAAGTCTAATCCCTCGAAAAAAAGAGACGGCGATTTGGGGAACTTACCCTTCTGTTCTTAACAGAATCTAAAAACTCCCCTTTCCAAGTGAGTTTCTCCTCTAAAATTTCAACTCAGGCGATTCAATAGGCTTTTATCCACGCAAGAGCGTAATGCAACACAACAAACTACGGGTGTTTACCGGTCGGGCTAACCCCGTCCTCGCACGAGATATTGCAGGACAATTAAATGACCGTTTGGGGGATTTGAAGGTAGAATCTTTCCCCGATTCCGAAACGTCGGTTCGTATTGATGAGGACGTTCGGGGGCGAGATGTCTTTTTAGTTCAGCCGACCTGCGAACCGGTGAACGAAAATTTAATGGAATTGTTGGTCATTCTCGATGCCTTCAAAAGGGCCAGCCCGTACCGAATTACGGTAGTTCTGCCGTATTATGGTTACGCCCGACAGGATCGAAAAGATAAAGGGCGAGTGCCCATCTCGGCGAAGTTGGTGGCCAACCTGCTCTCTGTGGCGGGGGCCAATCGAATTTTGTCCATGGATTTGCATGCTCCCCAGATTCAAGGATTTTTCGATATTCCAGTGGATCATCTCATGGCGGCACCGGTGTTTATCGAATACATCCGCACCATGAACCTTCGAGCCGATGAGGTGGTGTTTTTAAGCCCCGATGAGGGACGAGTGAAATCCACGCTCGACTATCAGAAAAAACTCGGTGGGGAATTAGCGATTGTCGATAAGCGAAGGGCCAACGCCACCAAAACGGAGCAAGCCAATCTGATAGGGGCCAGCCTGAAAAACAAAGTGGTGTTGATGTTCGATGATATGATTTCAACCGGCGGGAGCATCACCGGAGCGGCCCGCATCGCAGAAGCCAACGGCGCCCGAGAAATTCACGTTTTTGCCACCCATGGGGTTTTATGTGGACGGGCAGTGGAAACCTTGGCGGGTTCACCCATCCATACCGTTCATATTACCGATACCATCCCGTTACCGGAATCGAAACGGCATCCAAAAATTCAAGTCCACAGTGTCGCGAAACTCTTGGCAGAGGCGATCCGTCGAATCCACGAGAATGAATCGGTCAGTGTGCTGTTCTGAGACCAGTGTCTTGTTCGGAAAACGATTTTGTCTGCGTCAATGAGTAAGCATTTCGTTTCTCTTCATGATCGAATCCCATAAATCTCTTTTCTCTCGATAATCGTTCCACGGAAATCCCCTCTGCTTGCCGATCGCTGATGTTCTTTCGCGATTCGGTTTGTATCGATTGAAGTGATTGGAGATGGCCAAAGTTCGTGAATAATCGTCACATCCGAGCAGAGTCGTGCTTTGAGAATATCGAATATCTTGAGTCCTTTTGGTGTAACGGGTGTAAATGACCCTTGAAAGTGTGGAAAGTGGGAGAAACTGGGGGGGAGGGGTTTCAAGTTGGGTTCAAATTTTCGTCGAAAGTGTGTCTTGTGAGAATCAGAAACTCAGGATGGAGTTTTAGCGAAAGGCCCGCCGGCGAATCGCCTGATTCTGGAATCACTTAACAAATTGAGCATCTTGGGCCACACCGAGAAGTTCGTTTGTGTTACAGGAGGTTAGTCAATGAGTTTATCGTTCCTTCTTTTAACAGCATGCACAACGGGTGCTCCTGATTTTGGCCCAGTTCCTGCTGTTCCTGCCCCTGCGGCCCCGATGGCGGCCCCTGT
>CAZFDX010000248.1:0-1838 GCA_964518325.1 uncultured Alcaligenaceae bacterium
GTGTTTCAAGCTCGGTCAGGTGCACGGGGCGATTGTGTTTCTCGGGGCGGGGGTCCTTCAGCCCACGGAGTGCCACCATCTCGTTGAGAACCCTGGCCTCGAAGACACGGCGCATTTCCACGGATTGACCTTGACCATCGCGTAATTCCCACTGAATTAACTTCGCAAGGCCACAGCGTTGAGGTGAATACAAAATCGCTATGGCTTCGTGCGAGTTGAGGATTTTGGTGAAAGCAGCCAACGACTCGGGAAGAGTCAGTTTCTGCTGTGTATAGATAAAAAACGAAGCACTCATCGGGACACCCCCTGTTGGCTCCAATTTTTCCAAGCTAATTTCAAGCTATCGGACAGATTTTGGAAACGGCCATTTTCTAACCGGATATTACGAACGGAATCAAGTTCCCCTTCGAGATCGTGAGGATTAATCTCAAAACCGGTCACTTGAACCTTCCCCATCCCACGATGGGTAGCAAACCCCAACGGTAGGCGGTCATTGGCGAGGTCGCGGATGACTTGTAGCAATAAGGCCAAGCACGGAAGCTGAATTTTCTCTGGCAAGCGCTGCCAGTTCAGTTCCAAGGTCAGCGTCTCCCATTGGGTCGAATGGGGTTCCAGCACCGTGTAGAGCATGCTCTCTGCTGCGGAGCCGAGCCAGCGGTCGATGGCGACATGATAGGCCGGCGACCACGCAGAGAACCCAGCATTCTTGAGTGCCTGACGGAGTTCCTTATCGGTAGAAGCACTTTGGACCGCTCGCCAAGATTCGGGTTTGATTTTCTGGTTCCCGTAGCAATCGATAATACTCAGGGCACTCAATCCTAAATCATTTGCAGAATCGTTTGAGGATTCTTGCGATTTGTGTTGTTTGGCCGCTCCAAACAGATGATCGACCAACTCCAGTCGAACCGCATCGAGGAATTTTTTCTTCCCTTCTTGGTTCAACCATTTCGGCTGAAGGTCTTGGCGAATAGTCCGGACAATTTTTTCGGCCTGACTGCGGAATGCCCCTTTGACGGAACTACCCGGCAACACTAAAGCCAGACCTTGTTCCAACTGGCTGAGGAGAGGGAACATATCGGCAGCGATTCCTTCAAAGCCCGCTTTGACCATCAACGGACCAACCGGTTTCCAATGAATCTTAATTTTGAGCCGAGGTCGCTTCTTTGCAGGATGTGTTTGTTTGGCGTGCTTGATCTCGTCCTCGGAGATCGTCCCCCCTTGGGTTTGGCGAAGAACGGCCAATATCCCTGCGCGAGCGTTGAAGCGTTGTTCCGTCAATTGTCCCTTCTCAAGTCGCACATATCCTAAGCCACGGGTTTTGGCCGCTCCGAGACGAACCTCCCCTTCTTCTAGTGCCTGTTTGAGGGTGGACAACATGGCCAAAGCCTGATTCCGTTTTTCCTCATTTGGCACCTCTAGGGTCAACTGCAACGGGAGTTTCGAGCCTCGCGGCAGGATGGCTCGGTCATATTTAATGTGTTCGGCGGCCGCACCGAATTCTCGATCAATACCGACATGATCGCGGATTTCAATGCAGAGCGAATCGCTATTCTCGATCACAGCATCTTCGACCACGACGAAAGAGGCGTGGCCGCGATCATCGTGCTGATACCCCCACAGTTGATGGATGACATTCTCGCTGAAGAGTCGCTCTGCCCATTCCCGCAGTGCGCCGCCGATGCTCGTACCGGGAACGTAGAGTTGCACTGCCCCGTCCCCAGTCAATGGCAAATCGGTATCGCCATCACCGCCGTCCCCCCCCACCTGCAACGGAGATTGGGCGGCGAACGCACCACACCGGTTACTTCGAACACAGAAATTACTCCCAACGATTGACG
>CAZFDX010000249.1:0-1826 GCA_964518325.1 uncultured Alcaligenaceae bacterium
AAATGTACGATGATCATTGGCTCGAAGCGAACAATCTCAAATATATTCCAGATTCTAAAGATACCGTAGGGCATTTACTCGCCCAACGCGGAGAACGCCCCTTGTATTCCATCTCGCCTGATGCCACAGCCGAAGAAGTGATTCAACTGCTCGAAAAAACAGGTATTTCCCAATTACCCGTCCTCAGCGATGGAAAACCGGTCGGTTCAATCCAAGAAATCACTTTGGCCCGTGTATTACACGATCACGAAGACCCCGAACAAGTTAAGGTCGCCCAAATCATGGCCCGTCCGCTGCCGCAACTGGATGTGAGCGTTCAACTCGATGAGGCCTATCGCCTTTTGCTGGCAGGAAATACCGGTATTCTCGCTACCGCAAATGGCAAGGCCGTCGGCATTGTGACTCGGATTGATCTGACCGAATACTGGAATCAAAAACGTGGCAGGTGATAAACAAAGCTATCGATGACTGGAATCAAAAACGTCGCAGGTGATGAGGGGGCAGCAGATCGGACCACTCCGCTTTAGCTCAACACATGACGGGTCCGCGTCGCGTTTTCTAAATCCCATTCCCCTAAATTAAGCGTCCCTGCCAAGAAAACATGTTCCGGATGGCGCCGATCGAAAATTTCGCTTTGCCCTGCCAAGCGGAAAAACTCACTGGCCTCGGCACTGTTCACCGCCGCCAAAGGATGCGTCTGCGCTAATCGAGCCAAAATCATCTGGGCCTTGTGTTGATCGCGATAGTGCAGCCGACCGATCTCACCCACACGGGGTAAACCTAACAAGGTCCGTTTCGTATCGATGGCATCCCAACCCAAATGATCGAGCATCACCGGATCGGTCGCCACATATAAGGTCTTCGCTGCCCATGTCCCCCAACTGTAGTTCCAAACTCCGGGGCCTCCTTCGTAAACCCCAATCAGACCATCCAAAATATGTAACGCTGCCTTCTTGCGAATCATCGGTTGATTGACCGCAGCCGGAATGAACGTGCTGCACTGATTCGGCCCCATCAACGATTGCCCCGGCGAGTTGGGTTGACCATGAACCAACGGAGAAATATGGCTACGGGCCACATTGTTGTTCAAACCGTGCGACATATTTTTGAGCGATAAGGTCACCCCACTGGAACGATGATCCTTCAGCACTGGAAGCGTGATGAATTTATCGACATGTTGGGTGACGATTTTGGTTAAATGCGAGCGGTACCTTCGATCATCTTTCGGATCATGAGCCGGCGAAGTATAGGGCATATGAATAAAATGATCCGGATCGTAACCGACGATATGTCTCAATAACTCGTTGGAAAATCGTTCCGGATATTCGACGCCGTTGAGGGCAGTTTGTTCATCGGTATATGCCCCCGAGGCACACATCCAACGGACCCCCTCGGCTTCCCGTTCCCGAGTGAGTTTATCGTAACCCGCATCGACAAATTCTTGACCGTACCGATCGAATAGCACAATATCCTTGGGGGGGATACCCACTTCACGAAGATTACGAATCACCTCCAACACCAACAAAGGATGCGAAATCGATGCCGGCACATTCGGACGGGAACGATTCAGACCTACGGGATTGACCTTGATTCCGATCCTTTCCCCTGGTTGAACAATGCTCCGCCATGCCTCGTGAGGATGATCGGCCCCCGTAAAAGCACACATCGCCTTATCGAGCATCTGACGCAAGGCCGCCCGATCGACACGATATTGAGCATCGACCACATGGGCATGATACACTTCCGAAACGCGCCCCTTGGCTCGGCCGGGCATCAGATCGGGTTGATTTTTCACCGTGGCCGGCGCAACTACCTCGACCGGTATC
>CAZFDX010000250.1:0-3994 GCA_964518325.1 uncultured Alcaligenaceae bacterium
ATGCCGATGTGGATCACAAGGAAGGCCGAGATAAGGTTAAAGGAGCCGGTAAAATTGTGGAGGATATTCTGGCGAAGAATCATTTCCGCAAAGATTACTCGGTAACGGTTCCTTTGGCTCGACTCGAACAAGCCGAAGAAACCGAACGGAATTTCCGGAAATTATTGTGGATGATCGCCTCGATCTCACTATTGGTCGGAGGGATCGGCATCATGAATATCATGTTGGCGACCGTGACAGAACGAACACGGGAAATCGGTATCCGCCGTGCGTTGGGGGCGAAGAAGAAAGATATTATCATGCAATTTTTGGTCGAAGCCGTTGTGCAAACTTCGATCGGAGGGGTTCTGGGGATTCTGTTGGGCCTGACGCTTGCCTTAGGTTTACCCCCGCTCTCGGAATGGATACGCGGCGTCCCTCTTCCTTCGGCACTGAGTTGGGAGCCCGTCGTATTGTCGTTTAGTGCTTCGGTGATTGTGGGAGTTCTTTCGGGGCTTTATCCCGCCTATCGGGCCGCTCGACTCGATCCCATCGAAGCATTGCGACACGTCTAATTGATTAGGTCTTGCCACTTCCGCCTAACAGGTACCCCAAAATGGCATGGGCCGATTCATCCAATGGCTCTAATCGCGAAATGGGGAGGTTCTCCCTGAGAACAAACTGAGCCAGCGATTCATAAAATTTCTTGGGCGTATTGACGCGAACAATGAGGCTTTGAGGAAGATTTGCGGGAAGATCGAGTGTGGCAATCTCATCACATTGCAAAAGAGTTTGCGCCAGCCGTTTCCGCTCGGAACTATCAATCCGGATCGACAGCGGAAGATTCTCGATTCGTTCGCGTATCTCGAAGATCGACCCCTGATCGGCAATCCGACCTTTGGCAAGGATAATCACCTGTTCGGTGAGCTTTTCGAGTTCTTCGAGTTCGTGGCTGGAAATCAAAAGGCATTTGCCCTCGGCCGCTAACGAGCGGAACAAATCGAGCATCTCTTGCCGACCTACCGGATCGATTCCCGAAAGCGGCTCATCGAGAATCAATAATTCCGGAGAATGCAATAGGGCTTGTGCGAGCTTAGTTCGTTGTCGCATCCCTTTGGAATAACCGCGAACAATCCGATCAGCTCGGGAGGCCATCCCGACCCGTTCTAAGGCGGCATCGGCCTTTTCGTAGGCAAGTTCTTTCGGATAGCCAACCAGTCGAGCCATGCTTCGGACAAAGTCGCGGCCAGTCATGTCTTCATAAAAACTATCGACTTCGGGACAGAAACCGATTTTGGTCTTTGCCTTCCATTCCCACGCTTGTTGACCTAGAATAGTCACTTCGCCAAGGCTGGGTTTGAGTTGACCAGCAGCGAGTTTCAGGAAGGTACTTTTTCCCGCTCCGTTCGGTCCCACCAAGCCGATAATTCCACGCGGCAGGGCTACCGACACGGAGTTTAGGCCGATAACAGCTCCATAGAACTTCGAGACGTTGCGAAATTCCAAGATATTCTCTGTGGTTGTAGTACTCATCCGACGACCTCCACCGCTCGAACCCGATTTCGCAGACTTAGAATGCATACCAAAATCGTCAGACTGACCACAACAATTGCTTGCCAGTAGGGAGGTTGAGCCTGATTCGTGGGGCGAATCTTCGCATGATCGTAATCAAACAGCCACATGGCCGTTAGATAAAGGTTGTTCCAAGTATCAATCAATCGCCACGAGGGGGAAAGCCCCAAGCCATCGACCAACCAGCGTTGGATAAATCGAGAAAGCACAAACAGCGAAATCCAAACCAGAATGACCGGCCCCGTTCGCCTCAGCCAAGCGCTCACTGCCAGAATCATACTAGATAAGGTCACCACCACTAACGAACCATAACCGACGACACCGAGGAACAATCGCCATTCGGTCCAATAATAAGACCAATCTTCAATAAACCCATACTCAAGAAAAAGGCATAAACACGGTATCAAGGTCATAATGGCCGTGATTCCACCGGCAGCCAACGCTTTGCCTAGAAGATAATGAAATTTACCAATTGGCTTCGACAAATAAAACGGCAAGCTATTGTGCTGAAAATCGTTGCCAATCAGTAACGAACCCACAAGGGCCATGATAACAATCACAATATACCCTTCGGTCCAAATGAAATCGCCATAGGTATCGGCTGATCCATTCATGTGCAGCGAGGAAGTCAAAACTTTGCTCAACTCCTGTGGGTTGAACATTCGGCCGAAGACGCCTCCTTGCCGAACCATGGCTTCGCTGACTCGATTTTCGATGTAAACCGTGAGATATTGGCCAAACAAGTAGAACAGAAAGATCAGTAAGCTAAAAGCATACAACGCCCAAAACATTTTACGCCGAAACACCATTCGCAACGAGGCACGGGCCACAGCCACAATACCCCGCCATGAACCCGAACGGCGGCTGGTATCTTCTCGATAGCCTAAAAAACCGGTGAGATGTGCTTCTGCCACTCTGTTGACTCCGCTGCGAAAACTAAACCCGAAGTTCGGCCTTTTGTCCTAACCGATTGTAGTAGCGTTGCCGGATCGGTTCGACTTCGGCTTGTAAAAATTCTTCCACCTGTTGCGGGCTTCGCCCAATGTAGCGTTTGGCGTCGAGTTCCGCTCGAAAATCAATCCCCTGAAAGAGAGGCTCTTTTTCCAGTAACTGAATCAACTCCGCTGCGGTCGATCGGCCTGCCTTGATGTTGGCCGTGACTTGATGGCTTCGGGCACGGATCACCTCGTGAGCTTCTTGTCGATCGGCTCCTCGTGTAACTGCCGCCATAATGAGGTTTTCTGTGGCCATGTAGGGGAGTTGTCCCTGCACTTCTTTGGCGATGATCTCTCGATTCACAATCAGGCCACTGGCAAGATTCTGAGCGATCTTCAAACAAGCATCGGCTGCTAAAAACGCTTGGGGAAGATAAAGCCGGCGCGGGGCGCTATCATCTAAGGTTCTCTCGAACCATTGCGTGGCACTGGTTTGATGTGCCATATTCGTTAAACCGGTTAAGAATCGGGCAAGGCCGCACATTCTCTCGGCTCGCATCGGGTTCCGCTTGTACGCCATCGCACTGGAACCAACTTGATTCGCTTCAAAAGGTTCATCAATCTCCTGACGATGTGCCAACAAACGTAAGTCACTCCCCCATTTGTGCAGGCTATCTCCAAGCCCCGCAAGGGCATCCAGAACTTGCGTATCAAATTTGCGCGAGTATGTCTGACCGCAGACGGGAACGACCTGATCGAACCCCATTTTCTGGGCGACCAACCGATCCAATGCCTTCACTTTTTCATGATCGCCGCGGAATAATGCCAAAAAGCTCGCTTGCGTGCCTGTGGTTCCTTTGACCCCTCGGAATTTCAGATTCGCGCGGCGATGTTCTAACTCATGTAGGTCCAGCACCAATTCGTACAGCCACAAACAGGTTCTTTTCCCCACCGTGGTTAATTGTGCCGGCTGAAAATGGGTAAAGCCCAACGTCGGTTCATCCTTCCATTGTTCTGCGAATTTCCCT
Organism: uncultured Alcaligenaceae bacterium; assembly: GCA_964518325.1. Taxonomy (GTDB): domain Bacteria; phylum Planctomycetota; class Planctomycetia; order Gemmatales; family Gemmataceae; genus SKW135. The sequence continues at coordinate 3,515 of CAZFDX010000250.1, forward strand.
AACGCATCAATCACCGACGCTAAAGCACCACACAGATCATCGAGCGATTCTCGAATCAAAATCAGGTCTGTATTATCGGTGACAAAACAACTGGTCGCCCCAAGGTGGATGATGTCTCGTGCTTTCGGAGCAACCTCTCCCAAAGTGTGAATGTGAGCCATCACATCGTGACGCAGAATTTTTTCGTGACGGGCCGCTGCCGAAAAATCGATGTCATCCAAATGGGCCTTGAGTTCTTCGAGTTGTTCGCGGCGAATGCGAGGGGAAACCCCATCCTCGGCAAGTAATCCTAATTCGGCCTGCGCTTCTGCAAGAGCTAACCATAAGCGTCGCCATGTGGAGAATTTTCTTTGCGGACCCCAACGCTCCGACATGACCCGTGAGGCATATCGACCGATCAGGGGGTTGTCGTAATTCAAATGTTCTTCATTCATCATAAAGGGGATTTTATCGAATCAGGCGGGTAATGTCTCAAGTGAC
>CAZFDX010000251.1:0-1726 GCA_964518325.1 uncultured Alcaligenaceae bacterium
AGAGCATCGCGGGGATCTCGCAGGCGATGGGTTTTAAGTATCTGAAAGAGGCATCCACCAACCCTAAAAAGCAAGAAGCCGATTATGTGCACCCAGCGATCATCGTGGCGCTGACGCCCGAACTCAAAATTTCGCGTTATCTTTACGGCGTCGAGTATTCCGAGACCGATTTTCGCATGGCGCTGCTCGAGGCCTCGGAGGGAAAGGTTGCTCCCACGCTGGGCGACCGTCTCATGCTAACCTGTTATAGTTTTGACCCGGTGAAGCGAAAATATAGTTTGGTGGCGTGGCGCGTCATGCGTTTGGGAGCCATAGCGGTGGGTATCCTTTTGGCGGGATTCTTAGCGGTGCTGTGGTACCGCGAGCGTTTGAAGCGCGCATAGCCGAAGAGCGCACGAACGAGAGGAATGCATGACCACTTTTTTGCACGCCGTACTGGGCTTTATCACCCATGCGACACCTGCTTCGACAGTGGCCGAGGAGGCCAAATTTGCAGCCGACTTCATTAAAGGAATCAGCCTGATCGCTTTCATTCTAGTGGAAGGTGCGTTGATTTACCTCGTCATCAAGTATCGCCGTAAAAAGGGGGAGCCAAACCGGCAGACGTTATACCTGACGCACAATACCAAGGCAGAGATCGTCTGGACGGTGCTACCGACCTTAATTCTCGCGGTCATTTTTTACTTCGGGGTGGTATCTTTTGTAAAAATGCGCGATATTCCCAAAGACGGGGAGATCATTCAACTCACTGCGCGGCAGTGGCTCTGGGATATTAAATACCCCTATTGTGTAAAAAATGAAAAGACCAAAGCTGAGCGCTGTATTAAACTGTCGTCTAAAAACGTCAATCCCACCGAAGACTCGATCAAAGCTGGCAAGCTACAAGACGCCTTGCAGCAGCTGCAGACTCCCTTCATGATCGCAAAAGGGCGTAAGTACGTCATGCAGATGACCTCGACCGACGTCATCCACAGCTTCTCGATTCCTTCTTTCTACGTTAAGCAAGATGTCGTGCCGGGACTCACCTCACGGTTATGGTTTGAACCGACGCGAACCGGCGAATTTGTGATCACCTGCAACGAGTACTGCGGTGATAAGCACTCGGGCATGCTCGGCAAGTTCAAGGTTGTCGAGCCCGCGGAGTTCGACCAGTGGAAGAATGAAAAACTCGCTGCACTGCAAAAGGAGCTCGACCAAGACGCTGCGGGCGGTCCGGTCGATGAATCAGCGCTCATCGCTAAGGGCAAGGAGCTCTATGGAGCTAAGGGCTGCGTTGCCTGCCACTCGCTGACCGGCGTGGCGGGGGCTGCGCCCACTTTCAAGGGACTTTACGGTAAAGAAGAAATTCTGACTACAGGCAAGATCAAGGTCGATGATGCGTACTTGGCAGAGTCGATGCTCAAACCCGCGGCCAAGGTCGTCAAAGGCTATGCGCCTATGCCGAATATGGGTGTCGAAGAGGCTGACGTGAAGCCGCTCATCGCCTTCATCAAGTCACTCAAATAGGGGGAAAAATGGCATCAGTAGCAACAACCGCCGGTCACGCGCACCACGACCACCACGAACATTTCCTGAGTAAAAAGGGAATCATGTCGTGGCTTACGAGCGTTGACCACAAGCGCATCGGGCTTCTTTACCTATACACTGGACTCATCGCGTTCTTGGTCGGTGGCGCTTTCGCGCTACTCTTGCGCACGGAGCTGATGTTTCCTGGTAAGACCTTCGT
>CAZFDX010000252.1:0-2627 GCA_964518325.1 uncultured Alcaligenaceae bacterium
GTTTTCTAGGTTGTGCTTGCGATTGTACGAAACCAAATCGTTCAGAGTAAAACCATCATGACAGGTGACAAAATTGATGGAATGGCGGGGACTACGGCCATGGGGTTCGTACAAATCCGAGCTGCCACAAAGACGGGTCGCCAATGCGCCAACCATCCCCCGATCGCCTCTCCAGAAACGGCGAACATCATCACGATACCGGCCATTCCATTCGCTCCAACGTGCGCCAAAGGGGAATCGCCCCAGATGATTTAATCCGGCGGCATCCCAAGGTTCTGCGACCAATTTCGTATCACGCAGGACCGCATCTTCCGAAATCATTTCCACCACAGGTGGTTCCACTAGCACATGTCCGTTCCGGTCTCGCCCCAAAATGCTCGCCAGATCGAAGCGGAAGCCATCCACATGCATATCGCTCACCCAAAATCGTAGGCATTGCAAAATCAGGTCGCGAACAAGTGGATGGTTACAATTCAGGGTGTTCCCTGTTCCACTGAAGTTTTGATAGCGCCCATCGGGCGTGAGCAAATAGTAGATCGAATTATCTAACCCTCGGAAGGAATAAGTTCGGCCTCGATCGTCGCCTTCGCCTGTATGATTGAAGACCACATCCAGCCAAACTTCGATACCAGCTTCATGAAAGGCTTTCACCATATCGCGGAATTCGCGAATCTGCTCATGTTTTATCCCACCGGCAGCATAACTCGCTTTTGGGGCAGAAAAAGCAATCGAATTGTATCCCCAAAAGTTCCGGTTTTTCTCTCCCGTCTTGGGATTCACAAAAGGGCAATCGCATTCATCAAATTCGTGGATGGGCAAAAGCTCCACGGCATTGACCCCTAACCACTTCAGGTAGGGGATTTTCTCGACCAAGCCGGCAAAGGTTCCGGGAGCCACCACCATACTGTTTGGGTGACAAGTAAACCCCCGCACATGCAACTCGTAAACGATAATATCCTCGGGGCAAATACGCGGGGGTTGATCCTCTCCCCAATCGTAGGGGGTTCCTCGGCGGAATAAACTTCTTCGCGCAGTTCGATGCCGATCCATCTCGCATTGCGCTCCCCAAACTCCCCCATTCGACAACATCGGGGAGACCGGATCGAGCAATAAGGTGGAAGGATCGTATCGATGTTCTAACCCGCTAGGGCCATCGACACGGTAACCATACTGAAACGAATTCGGCAATCCCGAAATGGTCACATGCCAAAGGTCCCCCGTCCGATTTTTGATTGGATCCAACGGGATATTGGCAATCAACTCGCCTGTATCGTCTGCTTCGATAACGAGGGTAACCGAGGTTCCATGCCGACACAGCAGAGCAAAGTTCAAACCCTGTTGCGAGGTGGTGACCCCCAAAGGCAGCGGACGCCCCCGATAGCAGGTCAGTTGATAGGGAAATTGAGTGGATGGCTTGGACAACGATAACCTCTTGTTCGATTGTGTTCTACGACAAGTTTGCTTGTATTTTATCCTACGAACCTCAACCAAACATTGTCCAACCCCAAGGGAATTCGATCTTGTTCCTTATTCAAGCAAGAACTTCGACGCCAAAGCGGTTTGCTTTAATTCGCCGCGAATTCTTCCAACAAGCTCGAAAGACTCGTGAGATTTTCTAAATCCCAGCAGCGGGCAAGGATGGCATCGGCCTTGGCTTTCCCATATTTCGGCTCAACGAGAGTGCGGAACTTCGCTTCCACTTCGGCATCGGTCATGGGATTGCCGGCATGCCCCCGAGGGAATTCCACTTCCTCCACGAGTTTTCTCCCATCCTGAAGAGTGACGGTAATTCGATTGGGGATTCCCCTTGGATAACGCGGGGTGAGGGAATCATCGAGAGAAACCGTCGTGTTTTTCAAAAGGGCCAACACATCGGGTGCGGTGAATCGTTCGGGATCGAATTGTTTTAAGGTCACCTCACCATCCAACAGGGCCACGGCAGTGCAATAGGGTAGGGAATGGTCGGCGGTTTCACGGGTTTTCGGTGCCCATGCCTCGGGATATTTTCCAATGATGTTGTAGCTGGCTTCAAAAGTATCGATATGAATGGCTTGCGGGGGAACCCCGTTGGCGGCTTTGCGAATCTTCAAAGCGGCATCGATGGCACTTTGGCTATGATACTCGGCAGGCCAATACTTGATGTACGTTTTCGTTATCATGAAATCGGGAGGGCCACCGTTTTCGGCCCCCATTGGAGCGACCACAAATTTTTCCCGTGTGACGAGGTTCATAAATCCGAGGTCCCCCTCAAAAATAGGTGCAGGGCCTGATAATCCTGCCCCCGCGAGTGTGGCAGCAAAAACCCCGTTTCGGGCCGCGTTGGCAAACGCACATCCTTTCCACTCGCTCAGTTCCCCAGAACGGGTTTGCCGCAAAGCCACGTTGCAGACCCCTGCAATGCCAACCGCATGGACCACATTTTTGAACGGTAACTCCATCAATTTGGCCGCTGCCAAGCAAGAGGAGATCGCCCCATAGGTAACATGATCGACCCCTTGCTGTCCCTTATACACTGCTGACGCTGCCGACCATCTACTGTTGGTAAATCTCGGTGGTCGCCGTGACATTTAACAAAAAATCACGGCACAGTACCATGCACGCAGCATCGGCCAGTATCGCGGATCAGA
>CAZFDX010000253.1:0-5872 GCA_964518325.1 uncultured Alcaligenaceae bacterium
GTGGGAGGGGGCTTCGGTTGCGTTAGCTCCCCTCATTCTAGGGATCATGATTCTCGCGACCATCGGGATAGGAAGTTTCCTTTCTGCTGTGATTGTTCTTCAAAGAGATGTTCGCCACATTTTGCCTTTTCTCATGCAAGTCTGGATGTTTGCCACACCGGCGATTTATCTTTCTCCCGAATCGTTCGGCCCGACGAGTTCCGCCATTTTACCCTTGAATCCTGCCCATGGGCTTATCCTAAATTTTCGTGCTGCGGTGTTGGGCCAGCCCCTTGACTGGTATGCCCTCGGAGTCTCCACTGCGGTGACGCTGGTTGTTCTCGTTGGGGGTTTGTTTGTATTTCGACGTTGTGAAAAATCGTTTGCGGATGTGATCTAGGAGCCACCATGAGCCGACCATTTTTCAGCGTCATTATCCCCGCCTACAAAACCGAAAAATATCTTCCGAAGACGATTCGTTCCGTCTTGAATCAGACCTTTACCGAGTTTGAGATAATCGTTGTTGATGATTGTTCGCCGGTACCGCAAGCCACTTATGTACCGAACGATGATTCTCGGGTGCGTGTGATCCGCCACACGGAAAATCGTGGTGTCGGTGGTGCCCGAAATACAGGCATCCGGAATGCCAACGGGGAGTCTGTCGCTTTTCTATATGCCGATGATTGTTGGCGGGCCGATAAACTCCAATCCCAAGCCCGATTTCTGCAAGCGAATCCTCAACTCGAGGTCCTATTTTGCGACTTTATCCATTTGCTAGATGATGGCACCCCAGAACGTTGGCGCGGGGGCTTAGCGGGATTGTTGGACTCGTGGGGGGTTCCTTCGACCTCGGTTGAGAATGGGCGAATTTTTACCCAATCACTCATGCCTTATTTGATTCAACATACTTCTTTCATGCACCCTTCAAGCATGGTCGTTCGGAAGAATTATTTCGAGAAGTGTGGTTATTTTGATGAGACGTATAAATCGATTGAAGACCTCGAAATGTGGATTCGATTAACCGAGCATGCCCAAGTTGGTTTAGTCGATCGGGTCTTGGTCGAGGTGCTGCAACGCCCCGATAGCTTGGGGCACGATCAAGAAAAAATGTCTCGCTACATGGTTCAACTTTATGAAACCTTGCCTGCTCGATACCCGAATCTTTCTGATGAGGTGCAACGTTCCATCCAAAAAAGGTTAGCGACCGAATACCATAATTTGGGTTATGCCGAGCAATCGAAGAAAAACCGAAGTTTGGCCCGCAGCCATTATCTGCGATCGTTCCAATTGGGCCGAAAAACCGCCTCGCTTTCTTTCTTGAAAACGTTTCTTCCTATGGGTTTGATTCGCCTCGGGCGTTGGTTTTCACGACGCAAAGGAGCCACCTCATGACGATTGCTTTGCGAGTCGAGAACCTGTCCAAGGCTTTTCGTATTGCTACGGGTCCACAAGGGGGGCAATTACTCGGGGAACGGCTGAAAAGTTCGATGCAATCATGGTGGAATACCCTCCGAGGTCGTCGATTACAGCGGCAAGAATTTTGGGCGTTGAAGAATGTCTCGTTTGAAGTGCAGACCGGCGATGCGGTGGGGATTGTGGGCCGCAACGGTGCGGGTAAAAGTACGCTGTTAAAAATTCTCTCACGGGTCGTGGAACCCACAAGTGGAAGTGCCGATTATTTTGGTCGCATGGGGAGCCTGTTAGAAGTCGGGACGGGGTTTCATGCAGAATTATCGGGCCGTGAGAACATTTTTCTCAATGGCAGCATCTTGGGGATGAGCCGACGCGAGATACAGAAAAAATTCGATGAGATTGTTGAATTCGCCGAGATCGGACCGTTTCTTGATACTCCTGTGAAACGATACTCCAGCGGGATGTACGTCAAATTAGCCTTTGCGGTTGCGGCCCATCTCGATCCCGATATTTTGGTCTTGGACGAGGTCCTCGCGGTCGGTGATGCCAAATTTCAAAAAAAATGTCTCGGGAAAATGAAGAACGTCGCCGCTCAGGGGCGGACCGTTTTGTTCGTTAGTCACGATATGGCCGCTGTGAGAAGATTATGTAATCGCGGAGTGATGCTTTCCAAAGGTCAAGTGGTGAAAACCGGCACAGCCGAAGAGATTGTTGAACTTTATTTGGCCACCGAAGGGGATGTTGCGAGACCGAATACTTGGATTCCTCTCTCGCAGGTGCCACGTTCTGGGGGGAATCGTCAGGCCCAGTTTACAGAACTTCGTTTCTCCTCGGGGCAAGAAGCAGGGATTATTTCAGGTGGACCTTTGCACGTTCACCTTCGCATTCACGCCGAGGAAAATCTTGTGGTGGATCGAGTGGCCGTTGCTCTGTACGATCGTCATGGCATGAAACTTCTCAATGCAGATACGGCCCCCATGCAACAAACCATCCCGCTCCTTCAAGGGGAAAACGAAGTGGCCATGGAAATTGAATCGCTGCCGTTGTTGCCGGGCAACTACATCATGGGGTTGTTGCTCAGTAAGCAACCTTCGACCCACTTTGACTATATTGAATCGGCTTGTGAAATCGAAGTGGCCCCTGCGCCGGATGATGGCATTCGACCTACGAATGATGGTTTTATTCGCTGTCCGTATCGGTTACACCCGATCCACACGGCCCCTCTCCCTGAGTCCACACCGAGGATTTCTACGCTATGACTTGGATTGTTTTGGTGAACTACAACGGGTGGGATGATACCCGTTTATGTCTCGACTCGCTCCGAAAGCAGACGGCTCCTTGTCGGATCGTTTTGGTTGATAATGATTCCAAAGTCAGACGACTGGAAGAATTTCAGAAGGAATATCCCGAGGTGGTCTGCATCCAAAGTGATTGGAATGGGGGGTGGGCAGGGGGCAATAATATCGGCATCGAATATGCCATGTCCCAAAATGCGGAACACATTATTCTTCTGAATAATGATACCATCGTGAGTCCCCATTTGGTTGAATCGTTACTTCGGGCCGCACAAGATCACCCCGAATTTGGGATCATCGGACCGATCATTCACTTTATGGATGAACCGGAAAAAGTGATGACCGATGGCTGTGTTTTCAATCACCCTGGTTACAACGGCTTTTTTCAACGCAAAGAGGTCCCGCCGACCCGACCCAGTCTCGTTACGGAATGCGAGGTTGTTAACGGATGTTGCATGATGATTTCTCGGCAGGTGGTACAGAAAATTGGTTTGATCGACCAACGCTTCTTCCTCATCCACGAAGAGACCGACTATAATTTGCGGGCACGCCAAGCGGGTTTTAAGTGCGGAATCTTGTCCGAATCGCTTGTTTGGCATAAGGGGTCCAGCACCTTCAAACGAACGGGCAGTAAACTGCAACGCTATTTCGATGCTCGGAATCTCTTGCTCTTGATTAGCAAACATGGTCGCAAACATCCCGAAGGGAGACGCTCGGGCCGTTCCCTTCTTACTTATGGGAAATACATCTACTATCGATACTGTGAGGAGACCGAATCGGGACAAAAGGCAGCTGCGGATGCGGTGCTCGAAGGATTCATTGACGGGCTTCGCCGACGATATGGCCCGATGCCGGCACCAAAGAAACGTCCCGAGATCACCTTGTTGCGAGGCCTGTTCAATTCGGCCATGTGGTTACGAAAAAAATTCCCCCAATCCCAACCATCCGCACAGTAACCAATCCGTTTAGGATGCAGGATTCACGATTCGGGATTCAAGATGGAGGAAACACAATTCACGATCGATCGTTCGCACATAGGTGAGAAAGTTTTTATGGTTCATACGGGGTTTGTGTTTCTTCAAAATGTCGATTTTTCTAGACCGAATTGACTTTAACCAATCGTTAACATAACCCATCTTCAATTTCATTTTAACGATCGTTAACATAACCCATCTTCAATAATACGGCAAGCAACAGATTGACCCTCAGAAAGGATTTGTTTATCAAGGATTCCGTTTATCGATCGTTCACAGGTTGAAGCGTTTTCATGGTGTATTTCCCTAAACGAGAGAGCAATAAATAATTGATGGCGCCTTGACTGGCTTTGGCCCCGAGCCGTCCGAAGATTTTTCCTAGGGCGATTTCGCTGGTAGGGAGATGGGGTTCTACCAGTTGAGAGATTTGATCGGCCGTCCAACCTTCTGCCTCGTTGAACTGACCGGAAAGGTAGGAATTGGTGAAGACACGGACCAAGATGACCCCTGTGGCAAGGCGAGAGGCTCGGAGATGATAAATCCGGCATAAATCGCCGACCATGGCCAGCGAACAATAGAGCGTGGCCCCTGTATCGACTAGGGTATTCGGGGAAACAGCCGTGGCGAAAGCGGCCCGACGTGCCCAGTAGCGAATCCGTTCTTGGGCTGCCTCGTCGAGTTTCCTTTGAAACAGCATGCGGAACGATTGTAACCACGAGTCGGTATCGGCCCATTGTTCTGGTACCAAAAGCCGCGAGCGAATCTCTTCGAGTTCAAATAACCTTTCTCCAGAAATCCCCACAAACGCAAGGGCCTTGCGTTTCTGATCGGTTTGAGCAATCGGATATTCCTTGAGATAACGCAAAAGAGATTCAAACGCTTGTTCTTTCTTGGCATTCACCAGCCAGCGTAGCCGACTTCGTTCTTCTAATTCTTGAAGTCCGCGAATACGAAGTTGTTTGTTGCGTCGCAATCGAAAATAAAACATCAAGACTCGTCCAAGGGAGTACAAAATCGCTAACCCCAGTAGACTTAACAAGGTGATGCCAGTGTACTGAATCCACATTGGTTGAGTCGCCAAGCTCGCCAAAGTCGTTGTGATTTGGTTGAACAGAAACAGTCCCAATAGACCCGAAACCCCGAGCAAAATCAGTCCGACCAAGGGTTGCCCCAGCAAAGAGGGGAGGCCAAACACTTGCGGCTCCGAGGATAAAAGGGCATCCGCTCGGGCTAATTCTTCCTCTAAGGGAGTGGTATCCAACGGCACATCCTTTTCGGAAGGAACAATTAACTCGCTCGGAATCTGAGGCAAGCGACCTTCACCTTCATCACGATCGCCGGGCCTTGGCTCGAAAGTTTCCGGATCGGCCTTCTGGAGCGGGGACGGCTCGGAATGAGGTGAGGGCAGGGAGTGGGGATCGATCGGGGAGCCGGATGTACGCGGCACTTGCGGAATCAGCATGTCTTCCATAAAGGTCTCCTTTTGCAGCAGTGGGGATCACTTTTACCAGCAGCAAAAGTTGAAAATTTCGTCTAAGCCTATTTGTTGGGTTGGGTTATTGTGGAGCGGGGAAATTCTGGGATAAACATCGGGGAAGATGTAAACCCCTGGTTGCCAACTCGACTCGGGCCAAGTATCGGGAACCTTGGGGACGGTGAACTTTCGTTCTGGGCCTGGTTCGAGTGGATTGCCATGCTCATCGTATAACGTGCTGCCCATCAGTTCCCGAGGAGAACCTTCGATCTCTCGGGCGCCCACCATCGCTGCGGTGGGGAAATACTCAACGCGAATCCCGTCGGCTTGTAGGGTGCTGGCTTCGGTACGGGTCATTTGTTGAAGAAGCCCTTTGAGCCGCGAGCGATCCGCAAACGGAACCCGATCCACCTTAGGGACAACAAAGCCGACCCGATGAATCCAACTGGGGCGAATCTGATGCGGCAATAGAGCATGAGATAAATAGCGACCAATCAACTTTCCGGTTTTTTCCTTCGGCGAGAGAGCACGCACCACATCCTCAACGAGTTGTCTGGCATCGCAATACATCCCCGATCCGTGAGCCAAGACCGCTAAAATATCGACCAAAATCAAAAGGGCATCGCAAGATTTGAGAATTCTGGCGACCGGTAGCACAACTTGCTTGCGATACTCGGAAAATCGTAAGGAAAAATCTTGCCATAGTGCAAGGTTTGATTTTCTGGTCTGTTCCGGCA
>CAZFDX010000254.1:0-1684 GCA_964518325.1 uncultured Alcaligenaceae bacterium
CGCCGAACGCCCCGATGCCGGCCCCATGTCCGAAGCGTTGGAAAATGCCTTGCTCAACCCACCGGAAGAAGTCTCGGCATCGATTCTCATCAGCTGCTCGAAAGATCAGCATGCCCAAGAGGTCGCCTCTTCCAGCTACCGGCAAATTGCCATCAGTGGCAGCGTGTTTTTCAGTGGTTTTTCCCATGCCAGCCAAAAAGGGATGCTTGCTAAAAACCCCAATGCCGCTGCGGGGAAACTCACCGATCAAACCGACCCCTTGCCGATACCGGCCTTCGCCAAATGGGCCACGGAAGAGTTCCCTCAATTCGCCAAAGGGGCCACTCTGGTCGATCAAACACCAAAATTCACCAAACGAGAAGGAAAATCGGTCCCCTATAACGGCAAGGAACCCGTGGCGGCTCGCTTCGAGTTCCCGAAAGCTCCCCCCGCTGCGGACCCCCGAACCATCGAATCGCTGATGGTCGATGTGGAAATGCCCCCGATTCGGATGTCTCGGGATGGGAGTAATAATCGAAAATTCAACTATGCCCTGCCCTTCAAAGAATCGGACATTCAAGAATATGTGCCCGGGCGGATTCCGATGGATGAGCTTGAAAAACGCCCCGACGACTACAAATTCCAAAAAGCCGTGGTCGATGCCGTGAAAGAAATCCGAAGAATTTTTAACGACACCGAAAAACTCCGAGTTGACTTTAACGGCGATACCTCGGATCGGGCTATCGAAGTGATTAAGAGCCAACAACGCTAACCTGCCTAGATCGCGGCTATCCTCCGTGAGCAACTGGCAGAACTCGAAAAAATTGCTGGCGAGAAAGAAAAGCAAAAGAAACGCTGGCAAGCCAATTACGATTATGTGGTGGCTCAACTGAAAATGCGAATTGTTTACATTTACATGTACAACCAAGCCCTTGCCAATGTGGTGAAAAAAGACCTCCCCGAAAGTGAAGAAGGGGGCGGCGGTAAGGCCATTGTGCGTTACCAACTCGCTGCGGTTCAAAAACTCCCCGCAGGAACACCCGCCGATATCCGCACTTTGGCCAGCGAAGGAAAAGAAGCCATGATCGCCATTGCGGAGACTTATGCTAACACCCCTTGGGCATTGCTCGCCAAACGCGATAAAGGCGTTGCCTTAGGTCTTACTTGGCAGGTCTCACAAGGGCTTGTTGCCAACCGATAAATTCGCTTTTCATTGTTGATATATCACTCATCAAACCAATTCACTCATCGAATAAATTCATTCAATCTCGTTCAAGGAAATTCACATCATTCCTTTCGATGAGCGATATTTAGAATCGATACTGAATCCCAAGACTGATACCCTGTAACCAAAACGACTCGGTCGAGAACGCCGGAGCGGGTCTCACGGGGGAACTCAGTACCGGATTCAAATTCACACTGGGAACTCGATCGGTGTTCACGGTACTATCAATCAATCCGCCCGGACGAATCACACTATTCAAAAACATAAATTCATACCCTGCCAGCAATGTTAACGAAGGAGTGATGCGATAACCAAATTGAAGCATCACCTCGGGCATGACACCGAAACGAGATTGTTCATAATTGCCGATATTTCCCGAGAGTGCTAACAACCCGCCCGGCTGAGATGGAAGTGTGGCCCCCCCACTCCCAGCCGTGGTGCTTCCCTCAATAACCCCACGTTGAGCAATCACCCCCAAAC
>CAZFDX010000255.1:0-1559 GCA_964518325.1 uncultured Alcaligenaceae bacterium
TTGCTGGGGAGCGTGTTTGGTCTGCTCACCTCCTTCAAATTTCATATTCCCTATTTGTTGGATACTCGGGCCGAATTCACCTTTGGTCGGCTTCGGGCGATGCATTTAGATACCGTAGCCTATGGCTGGGCGACGATGTCCGCAGTGGCGACGGCCCTTTGGCTGATGTGTCGCCTTTCACGGGTCCCGTTGCGCTATGCCGGAATGGTTACCTTAGCAGGTTGGCTTTGGAATTTGGGGATGGTGGCGGGGCTGGCGGGCTTGGCTCATGGCAATTCTTCCTCTGTGGAATGGCTGGAATTTCCCCCTTATGTTCCCCCGATTTTTGTCCTGAGCATCGGCATTGTTTCCATTTGGACGATCGCCACTTTCCGAAATCGCCGAGAGAAGCAAGTTTATGTGACCCAATGGTATATCTACGGGTCCATGTTCTGGTTCCCGTGGATTTACACAACGGCGGCCTTGCTGTGTACGATGGTCTATGCCACAGGCGTCGTTCAAGCAGCGGTCAACTGGTGGTTTGCCCATAACTTTTTGGGGCTTTGGATTACTCCGGTGGGTGTGGGAACCGCCTACTATCTGATTCCCAAGGTTTTAGGGCGCCCCGTTTATAGCTATCATCTCAGTGTGCTGGGCTTTTGGGCACTAGCCTTGTTCTATTCTTGGGCAGGTATGCATCACCTGATTGGGGGACCGATCCCTGCTTGGATGATTTCGGCCTCGGTCGTTGGTTCGATGATGATGCTCATCCCCGTCATTGCCGTGGCGATTAATCACCATATGACCATGCGGGGCCACTTCCGAGAATTGCGCTATAGCCCCGTCTTACGCTTCACCGTCTTCGGAGCCGTGAGCTATACGGCCGTGAGTATTCAAGGTTCGTTTGAGGCATTACGGGCCTTTTCGGAGGTCGCTCACTTTACCCATTACACCGTAGGGCATGCTCATTTGGGATTGTATGGTTTTTTCACCATGATTATGTTCGGTGCGGCCTACTATTATATCCCCAGATTAACCGGTCGCGATTGGTCATCGGCCTTTTTGATTAAAGCTCACTTTTGGTCGTCGGCCTTTGGAATTACCTTGTACTTTGTTGCTCTTTCGGTAGGCGGCTGGTTCCAAGGATTGGCCAATATCACCCCGAGCATTAAACATATCGAAATTGTCCAAGGCACACTACCTTACCTGTTTCTCCGAAGTGTTGGGGGTTCGTTCATGGTGCTGGGGCATGTGCTTTTTGCTTTGCTGTTATTCTTGAACCTGATGGGATATGGAAGCAAACGCCCCCAATTGGTTGAATTGAATCGGCGTTAATCCAATCACCCCTTGCGAGATCGATTCGCTTTTATTCCCTCTTCTGTCGGTTCGATGGTCGCATTTATTTCCTCTTGTTTCGGCTCGTTGATCGCTTTTATTCCCTCTTGTTTCGGCTGGCAGGTAAGCGATAATCGAGGGGGGGTGATTGATCCTTCAAAAATAACCTGTCCCTTGTACCCATCGGACGCCTCCGACTACCTACTCTTTGTAGATCTAGTGTGTGCCCGTCTCTGTAGAAAAAA
>CAZFDX010000256.1:0-3684 GCA_964518325.1 uncultured Alcaligenaceae bacterium
TCCCTAAGCAACGCTGGTCTTCTGCCAAGTAGCGATGTGGATATGGTGGTCGGTGCAATACTCGAACGAGAATCGATCAGCTCTACGGGGATCGGTTACGGGGTAGCAATTCCGCACTCACGTCATCGCGGCGTGAACAAACTCGCTTGCACCATGGGCATTTCTCAAAAAGGAATCCCCTTCGATGCGATCGACGGGCAACCTGTTCATCTGATCATTCTGGTGATCTCGAACCCCAATTTCCCAATCGATCATCTCAAAGCCTTGGAACGATCGGTCCGAACCTTTGCCCCAAGTAATCCCGATAGTGCTTCTTCTATTCAAAAACTCAAAGCCGTTACCAGTAAAGAAGAAATGTGGTCCGTGATTCGGAATTTACCGGAGCCTTGGGTACAATGAAGATTCCTGAACCGATTCCTGTCCCGACTTGTGAACGCTTCACTGCCCCCGTGGTTGTTCGCAACCCCCTTGGATTCCACATGCGACCCGCAACGGCCTTTGTGATGACCGCTCGGAAATTTCAATCGGAGGTGCGGGTTCATAAATTGGGACAGGACCAAAAACCGGCCAACGGAAAAAGCCCCTTCGACTTGCTCATGTTGGCGGCCTCGGAAGGGACCGAACTGCTGTTAGAGGTCGAAGGAGCCGATGCTCAACAAGCAGGGCCGATCTTGCTAGAATTACTTGGTTCGCCTGAGGTAGGAGCCTTTAGTTAGTTGAAATAGGAAACTGAAATCCATCTAAGACAATCGGATGACTCCATCTCGATCGACGAGAGAAATTTTTCTTCGAGAGGGATGGCGAACCATCCCCAAAAATTGTTGAGAATGAATCATCCATGCAAATAATTCGCGGCATTGGCGTTTCGCAAGGGGTGGCGGTTGGGCCTGCCCTTGTTCTCGATACCCAAGGGCTGCGCATTCCTCAACAAAAAGTCAAACCCGAACAAGTCCCCGCCGAATGGAACCGTTTGCAAGCAGCCCTGCGAGAAGTGGTCAAGGAAGCGGCCTTGGCTCAAGAAGATGTCACCCGTCGGCTGGGCGCTCAATACGGTGCCATTTTTGCCTCGCATGCTTTGCTTTTGGAAGACCCCCTTCTGATCGAGGAGCTGCAAAGGCTCATTCAGGTCGATCGCTACACGGCAGAATATGCGGTCACCCGTGCCATTCGGAGCTTTATCGAGAAGCTCAAAGCGCTGGGCGAAAATTCCTTTTTAGCTTGGCGTGCCTCGGACCTGCACGATATTGAACGCCGCATTCTCGATCAACTGATTGGGGAACGGGGCGACCCCTTAATGAATTTGGCCGAACCGGTCATTATCGCGGCTCATGATCTGACCCCGAGTGAGACCGCCTCGCTGGATCGATCCAAAGTCTATGCCATTGCTACCGAGCATGGCGGAAAGACCAGTCACACCGCGATTTTGGCAAACGCGCTGGAAATTCCGGCTGTGGTGGGCCTGGGGCCTTTCCTCAACCAAATTTCCGGTGGTGATACCCTCATTGTAGATGGGATCGATGGGACGATGATCCTCAACCCCGATCCGGCGACGTTGTACCGCTATCGCCGAATCCGAGATAGCCGATTAAGCAAGACGGGGCATTGGGTCGTGGGTTTGCAACGTCCGGTTTCCACTCGGGACGGGGTCCACATTCGCTTGCTCGGCAACATCGAATTTCCCGAAGAAGCGTCGTCTTGTGTGGCTCGCGGGGCCGAGGGAATCGGTCTGTATCGCACGGAATTTCTGTATGCAGGGCGGTCGTGTGATCCCACCGAGGAAGAACATTATCGGGCTTATACTCGGGTTCTGCGGGAAGTCGGCAGCGATCGACCCGTAGTAATTCGCACACTCGATTTAGGGGCCGATAAATTTGCTTCGGCCCATGCGGTCTCGGCCCCTGAAAAAAATCCCTCACTGGGGGTACGTTCGGTTCGCGTTTGCCTCAGAGATACGGGGCTATTCCGGAAACAATTACGGGCCATCCTACGGGCCAGCGCTCATGGGAATGTGCGCATTATGTTCCCGATGGTGAGTACCACCACCGAGCTGACCGCCTGTCGGGGGTTACTGGAAGATGTGAAAGAAGACCTCAGCGATGAGGGGGTTGCCTTTAACGCCAATATCCCCGTCGGCACCATGATCGAGGTCCCCTCGGCGGCCCTGATGGCCGACCGTTTTGCCCAAATGGTTGACTTTTTTTCGATAGGGACAAATGACCTTATACAATATACACTAGCAGCAGATCGGACGAATGAACATGTGGCCGATCTGTATAATCCTGCCGATCCGGCCGTCTTGCGATTGATCGAACGGGTCGTTCGCGCGGCCGAGGATCGCGGGATTAGTGTGAATGTCTGTGGTGAGATGAGCGGCGACCCGCTTTTTACACCATTACTGGTCGGTTTGGGCTTGCGTCAATTGAGCTTAACTGCCAATAATCTTGCAGACGTTCGAGCTGTGGTGAGCCGTCTCGATCTCCCTACAGCCCAACGAATCGCCCAAACCGCCCTCGAGTTAGATTCAGCCCGTGAGATTGTGAGCTTTCTCCGTGCTGAAATGAAGCGTATTTATCCCGATGTGTTTGGGAACCTAGGCGACGAGTGAGGCCGAAGTGCTAACCCGCCTACCCAACACTCCGGTAACCTGTGATAACGGGCTATTGGAAACACTGTCACGAAGGTGGCATTCTCTGGATCGAATGGTTCTTCTTACCTAGATCAGAACCGGTCCGAGTGCTTTGCTCCCCCACGTTCTCGGTTTTTTCCCTTTCCCTCACCCACAGTTACCGGCTGCAAACCGTGGATTTTGGCCTCCACCAATCCAACTGATGCCATTAGACAAAGTCCGAATCCGATTCTGCAAATCTGGCGAACTTCGCCTAGTCAGCCATCATGATCTGATGCGGACTTGGGAACGTATGCTTCGCCGTGCCCAACTCCCTTTCCGTATGACCGAGGGATTTCATCCCACCCCCCGCCTGATTTTTGCTTTATCCCTCTCCTTGGGGATTGTCGGTTCTCGCGAGGTCGTTGAACTCGAACTCACCGAAACTATTCCCCCTGACGAAATTCTCGCTCGGTTAACCGCCCAAGCGCCGCAGGGGCTGCATTTTCTGAACATTCGGCGTATTCCGATTAAGCAGACTGCCCAACCCCGACGGGCTTTTTATCGCATTGATACTTCGGCTTGGTTGCAACAACATCAAATCAGCCCCGAGACTTGGAGCCACCGTTGTGAACAACTCTTACAAGCCCCTGAATTATGGGTGATTCGCACCCATCCCAAACCGCGCGAGATTGACATTCGCCCTTACCTCGATCATTGTCGGGTGGCTGATGGCCAACTCGAAGTGACATTGTGGATCACCGGTGAAGGCACCGCTCGGATCGAAGAGGTCGCTTCCTTGTTCGATCTGCCGAACCCTGTGGTTCATGGTTTGCTCGTTGAGCGATTCGATTTGGAAATTGCCGACGAAATATCCGAAACTGAAGCCCAAAGGGTTCCTCCTTCCGGCCCCATAAAATCACGCCCCGTACCGCCGTCGTTCCAGAACTTGGAACGATTTGCCGAACGTGCGAATGAAAACAAAAAAGACCCCGCGACTGCATCTTGGGGGGCGTCCCCCAACGGTCCGGTGGTCGAATGAAAACATTAGGAATTATTGAAGACTCTCAAAGTAAAGA
>CAZFDX010000257.1:0-2146 GCA_964518325.1 uncultured Alcaligenaceae bacterium
TGGCAGATGGGGCCAATGTTGCGATCGGTCAACCTCAAGTTGAAGGGGCCAAGATCATCGGGAACGTCACGGCGTTGCCCAAAGAAAAGACCATGATTCAGAAATTCCGCCGCCGAAAGAATTATCGCCGATTGAAAGGCCACACCCAACCGTTTGTGGAAGTTACGATTAAGCACATTCTCAAACCGGGCGAATCGGCCCCCTCAAGTTGATCTTGATTCTATTCTACAATCTGCGCAAAATGCCACTCGGTTCTTGTCGTTGCCCCTAAAGGATTAGGGATCGAACGGAGTTTGGACATCGCACGGAGGCGAAGCAATGCGAAAGTATGGGTATGTGGGTGGAATCACGGTCTTTGCATCGGTGACGATTGGCCTGATCTGTTGGAAGGGAATGGTCGCACAAAGCGAGGCCCCTCGTGTGCTCCCTGCGAACGTCGGTATGAATGGGGGGGACTCGAAAATATCGCCGATTCAACCGGTCGGGGGAAGCCCCAGCACACCTGCCACGCGGGATATGGCCCCGAAAACAGCCTCGACAACGGCTCCTTTAGATCGCTTCAAAAAAATCACGGAACTTCCCGAAGAAACGAAATCGTTAGTGTTCGGTTTTCATCGGGGGTTAGCTTGGTTGGGTCGCGATGAGATTCACCAGCCGAGCGGTCGATTTATCACCAATTTGAATCCGGCCCTTTGGGACTATAGCCAAGATGACCATTTAATTCGACAGGCTATTGGTGCGGTGGCATTATCACGGTCGGCCCGTTTAACCGGTGAAGAGAAATATGCCGTGCGTGCCGCTCAAACGATCCTCTCGTTACTGACCGAAACTGTGCAGAAAGAGGGGACACGCTATACCGCAACCTCTAACTTAGTATGTAGTCAATTTGGGGCATCGGCTTTGTTGGCCATTGCGATTTTAGAATTACCCAAAGTCGATGAAGCTCGTCAAAAAAATGCCCTAGAATTGTGTGCCTTTTTGGCGAAACATCTCAATAAAGATGGGACTTGGACGTTTCCGGAAGATGCCCCTGCCGAGAGCGAAAAACAATTCGCAGGGTTGGGCCTTTATGCCTTGACATTGGGGGCCGCTCGGCAAGCGAATCTCGTCCCCGTGGAGACTCTTCAAAAGGCCATGGCGGTGCAAAAGAAGAATTTCAAAGGGGATGCCCCGATCTACTCGATCGCGTGGCTGGCCACGGCCGCTACCGAATTGTTTGCCCGTACCAAGGACCCGATTTCCTGTGAGTTCGTCTTCGAGTTGGCGGAATGGTCTCGCAAACTGCAATACACGCGGCAGGGAGGGTTAGGGCTAAATCAAGCGAATTGGCACGGTGGCTTCATGGGTTTTCAGGATGGCAAAAGTGTCGCAACGGCCCCGACGATTGAATCTGCGGGCCATGCGTTGATCTTAGCGGAATGTTGTCGGGCGTGTCGTTACACCACACCTGCGGATGTGAATCGTTACCATGCGATTCGCCTGCCTCTGCTCAATAGCGGCGAATTCCTTGTGGGATTGCAGTACACTCAAGAAGGAGTGACCCATTTTGTTCCCCAGTGCCGACCCGCCTTGATCGGGGGATTCCGTTCCACCTTGACCGACGGGAATTTACGTTTAGAATCCACAGCTTATGCCGTGCTGGCACTGGGCCGTTTATTAGAATGTGCTGCCGATTGAGTGTCTCGACAAAATAGCTGGGGTTTATATATAAAAACTTTACATTTTGATTTGTCATCGACGTGAGACCACATGAGTCAGGATTCCCTTGCATCGCCGCGACCACGCTGCCGAAGTTTGATGGGGGTCCGTATCGCCGGAACCGGAAGTTACGTACCTGAAACCGTTGTCACTAACGATCAGCTTCATGCATTGTTCGGTCACGATTCGGATTGGATTGTGAAGCGAACCGGAATCCTTGAACGTCGGCATGCACTTCCTCACCAAGCCACTAGTGATTTAGCCGTCGAAGCGGCGCTGAAGGCCATGGAATCGGCTCGCATCTCTGCCAGCGAGATCGATCTATTGGTCTTGGGAACTTTTACCCCCGATATGTCCTTTCCCTCCACGGCGTGCTTAGTGCAAGATCGCTTGGGGATTAACGGAGCCGCCATCGAAGTCGAGGCAGCTTGTGCGGGCTTTATGTATG
>CAZFDX010000258.1:0-7181 GCA_964518325.1 uncultured Alcaligenaceae bacterium
GAATCGATGTGGTGAATAATGAAGTGGTTTTGGTCATGGAATTGGCGGACCAAAACCTTCATGACGTTCTCCAACATTATCGCCGTGAGGGGCTAGCCGGTATTCCCCGAGATAAACTTTTGAAATATCTCACAGAGGCTGCCGAAGGACTGGACTTCTTGGCCGATAAATTTCATGTCCTTCATCTCGATGTGAAACCACGCAATCTCTTCTTGCTCAGCGATCACATAAAGGTTGCCGATTTCGGACTCGCCAAACATCTCGATCGACAAAGTTCCCGAGGTTTGATGGGTGGCATGAGTCCCATGTATGCTGCCCCTGAAACCTTTAGCTCGAAAATTTCACGGCATACGGATCAATATAGTCTCGCGATTGTCTACGTTGAATTGCTCACGGGAAGTCGGCCCTTTACAGGGAAGAACATTCAGGACCTTGCTGTGCAGCATACCTCGGTGGAACCCAACTTGAGTTTGGTCCCCCCCGAAGAACGCCGAGTGTTGCTGCGAGCGTTATCCAAAGACCCCGAGAAGCGCTATCCGAATTGTCAAACCTTCGTCCAAGAATTGCTAAAACTCAACCCGCCGAAAGTTGCTCCCACAGGGCCTGTCGAAATCGATGATGCCGAATCGCAGCCCACGCAAGTTGTGGTGGCGGACCCTCGCGGGAAAATTGCTGCCTCGATTCCACCAGCAAACCACGCCCCCCAAGTCGAGGAAGAAATTCCATCGGCACGCCCCGTAGATGTGGGGATATTCCGACCAACGATCGTTTTAGGTTTGGGAGGCTTTGGGAAAATTGCCGTCCAAGAATTGAAGAACCGGCTAACGGATCGCTTAGGGGACCTCAAACTGGTGCCGATGTTCCGCTTCTTGACGACGGATTGTGACCCGAAACATTCTGCGATCGGGACGAAGAACACCCATTCCGATACGGTGACGGTGGCGGAAGATTTTCTGAAGATGCCCCTGCAACCTTTGACCCAATACCGTCGCGGAGTCCTCGATCAGTTAGCCGATTGGCTTCCCCGTGAGAAGCTGCACTCCATCCCGAGAAATCTCGATCCGAATGGTGACCGCTCACTGGGACGATTAGCCTTTGGCGAGAACTATTTGAAGTTCTCCGCACGAATCAAAAAAGAAATTGAAATTGCCATCCACCCCGAATCGATCACCCGTTCCACAAGCCATACGGGCTATCCCCTTCGATCTCCTTCGGTTCGGGTCTTCGTGATTGCTGCTGCCGGTGGAGCTTCGTCGGGCGCACTGCCCGATGTCGGCTATTCCATCAAAAAGGTATTGGCTCAACTGAAACAGCCGTTGGGTGATTTGCATTTATGTCTGTTTTGTGGATCGCCTGCCGATCCAACGACCCCCAGCGAAGAACTCTCAAACATTTATGCGACTTTGACAGAGTTGAATCATTACTCGGATGGTTCTGTCGTATTCCGCGCTGCGTATGGTGGTCCCGATGGTGCGAAACTCGAAACCAGCGGCGCTCCTTTTGGTTCGGTTTATCTTTTGCAAACGGAAGGTCGTAGCCCCGAGACCCCCCATGAATGTGCAGGGAAATTGGCCAGTTACCTATGCAATGATCTCACCACAGAACTAGGGGATTATCTGGATCGATCTCGGCAAGAGGAAAGAGGCTTCCGAAGTTTTGGTACCGCAGGGGTTTGGTTCCCACGCGGCCTGTTATTGCGAAATGCTGCCCGTCTCACTTTGGATCGCTTGGTTTCCATCTGGCAAGCGGGGACGGGTGCGGTTCCCAAGTATGTGGAATCAACGGTCGGGAAATTGTTGGCCGACCCCGAGTTTCAATTCGCTTCCGTTGCGAACCAAGTTCTCCAAGCGGTGCAAACCTTGGAAGGAGAGCCATTCAACATTTGGCAAAATCTGCAACGCAAGCAGGAAGATAAAATCCCCAGCGGCGATGGGGCGGCTCTGGTGTGGGCACGAGAAACCTTTGACGTGGCTATTAGTTTTCTCGGGGGCAAAGGTTCGCTCGATCCCAGTGAGGCAGCCCGAACCGGAAAACTCACACGGCTGTTCACCCATGCGACGAACGAGGTCACCACTCGTTGGCTGAAGCGACTCACGGCCGAGGCGACGGCATTCTCGAATCTTCCCGGAAAACGACTCGCGAATTCGGAAGCCGCCCTCTCGCGATTGGCCGAAGTTTGTGAACGATTAGCAACCGAGGCCGAGAGGAGAGCGGAGGAATCAGCGCGTCAATGTGAAATTGCCATTGCCGAGGCTCGTGGGGCTTTGGAGTTATGTATTCGGGGGGGGGGCTTCCGCCTCTTTGGGGGACGCGACGGCAAAAATATGCGAACTTTGCTTTCGACCCTAGAAGTCTTTGCTAAAAAGCGAATCATTCAAGAATCTCACGAAAGTGCTGCCAAGGTCTTCAAGAAAGTGCAACTGGGTCTAGAAGATAAAATTCGTGAGCTTTCCATCTGTCGGCAACGGCTGACGAGCTTACGAAATTTATTGGTGATCCCAGAAGATGCGAAAGTTCAAACTTCCAAAATAGCCGGCTTGGAAGTGGTTCTCCCCGATGGTGATAACGACCTTCAGAACTCGGCCAAGCGATTTGCTAATGAAATTGCCCCCGAAAATCTCACTCGGTTAGATGATGTCTTGCAAAATCTCATCTTGGCGAATCACGGGGGATTGATTGCGATCTGCCAACGCCCCGGCGAAGTCATGCCAGAATTGCTCGATCCGTTGATTGATCAGGCTGCTTCGTTCCTTGGAACATTACTCCCTGCCCGTGATATTACCGAATTACAGCATACGAATGATTGGTATGCGTTGGTTCGCCACTTACAACAGAAAGCGACCCCGCAAGTTGTGGGAGCCTTAGAACAGGATGACAAATATATGCTCGTACCGGATGGCATGGGGGGGGAAGCGGTGTTGCAACATTCTGGGGTCCTGATCTCGGCCGTCAACGTGATTTCTATCCCTAAACTCGGGGAGGTTACCTTCTGTCGGGAACAAACTCTCACGGTTCGGGAAGTTCGCGAGTTGGTCAAATACTGTCGCGAACCCTATCAAGGGGTATATCGACATCCGGCCCGTTCTCCTCATGCCCGTTTCGATGTGCTGGAATGGGTCCCCTTAGATGTTTGATTTTATCCCGCTAGACGTTTGATTTTATAGAGAGAGCCTCAAGGGCCCCCGAGGTAGGCATCGCAACGACAATCCCCAACGTCTCTCTTTTTTCGCAGATCATCCAACATCCAACCCGCTCGACGAAACTGCCTGTCCAATCCCGCTGTAGCAACATCGTAGGAGAGGAGAATCGCGGATTGGACCTTTGAAAAAAGGGGGCGATTCTGCAGTTAGTTTTGGGTCGGTTGCGTTGGTTCTTGATGAGTGGGAGGATTCTGCTCGATTTGGGCAGGGATGCTTCGATGTCGCACGAGCCAAAAGACGAAACTACACAAGCCGGCATTGATTACAAAGAAGGCAAGGAAGACAACAAATCCTCCTTTGCCAAATGCGTCGGCATGAATCGGGTACATTTTCTCGAATCGGTCCTCACCAAGGGTAGTAATACGGACAGCTTCTCGGCAGACCGTCATACCTATCAGGGTGAATGCCAGTCCCAGTGTGGGAACGAGTAATTTTCTCACAGAAAATTGTTCCGAAACGTAAAGCCATCCCCATCCCAACGCTTGCACAATCACCCCAAGAATCGCCAAAACGAAGTAGGGTCGGGCTAATGTGGAAACAAAAGCAAGGCAAGTCGCATCATCAGTGACGAGGTAATACCATGCAGCCGTTGCCCCTACGAGAAATAAACCCGCCCCTGCAATAAGGGCTAGCTCGCGCGGTCGGCCTGTGCCCCGATACCAATGCTGCCAAGCCAGAAAAATCACCATAGTCGGTACCGAACCGATCGCCCACATTGCGAGGCGTGGTAACAACTGGGGTTCATAATAAACTTGGGAACCGGTTGCGTAAAACTCGCCCCAGAACTCGGGAGAACGCACACTCAGGAGATGGTTCTCGGTCCATGAATAGCCCGTGAACGCGACTGCAGCCCAAGGGATACAGGCAATCACAATGGCAACGACATAAGGTTGTTGGGCCAACCAACGCGATTTGAGCAAGTACAAAGCGTAAAAGCCAACAATCAGAACGGGGAGGATCGCCATCCAACGATTGAATAACAGCAGATTCGCAGTGTAGTATTCTTGCTTGTACAAAATCTGCAAGAACAACAAGGGAGCAACTCCGGCCGTGATGGCCCCCGAAAGCATGACAGGCAACCAATCCTTGAGAATACCCGCTGAAGTCTCGGGACCGCGTGGGGATTTGCGCAGATAGGCGATCGCCAACCATCCCGTTCCTGCTAACACATAGTTCATAAAGACCACATGAATCGCCAACGTCAGCACATAGGTGGTGATGTAAAAGGCAGTCGGAAGGGGAAAACCAAATGGAAAAGCCGTATCCATTATCGACCTCCTTGAGCAATAGCCTTCGATTCTCGAACGAGGGCCGGTTCGGTGCCGGCTTCCTCAAGCCATTTGCGAATCCGTTCTAATCGGGCCGAATACTCGACGGGGTTCGCTTGCGGGTTGGGCCATGTTTTGGGTCGATCCTGTTCCAGCCATGACACATACTCAACAAGGCTATCTAATTCCTCGGCGGTTCCTGCAAACGGTGGCATGAACGGTTTGAGCTTTTGTAGTTTGGCGAAGTTTTGACGTTTCATTTCGCCATCCCAGCGTTTGGTTAATCCCGAAAGGCTGTTGAGTCCTTCCGTGGTGTGACAAACGCTACATTGTTGCCGAAACACTAATCCCCCTTTCCGAAGAACCGGATGAGGTTGACCATCGATCTGCGGAAGTTGATCTTCGTGCCGAAGCGGGAACGGATCGATACTCGTTAACCCGCGTTGCCGCAGGGCAGCAACTTGGTCGGGGCGGATAGCGTTCGAGTACAACACTTCGCGAAGGGTATAAGGTTTGCGAACCCCTTCGCGAACGAATTCCCCTCCTGCCGTGGCCGCAAAAGCTAATCCTGACAAGACCAGTGCCGTCGCCCCGTTGATGTATAATTGATTGCGAATCAGACCAAACAGGGCATAGCCACCGACCAAGGCCGAGGCTCCGATGGCAATGGTCAGCATGATGGTCATCGCTATGGAACCTCCCATCACCCACTCCCGACTATCAGGGGGCATCGCCGCCAGAAACCAAATCCCCAGTAAGGGCATGGCCGCCATAGGAGCCATCAACCATGCCGCTTGACGAACCAGTTCCTCGCGTTCGGGTCGGGAGAATGAGCCTGCGAAATTAATCAACACCATAGCAACCAAAGCTGCGACCACCAAACTCGCCACCGTTCGATAAAGCAAGGAAGGCAAGAAGGTGGGGTTGAAGAAAGCATCGATTAACGAACGGCTTTCCAACCATGCTCCCGGTGTGAGTTGGAATGAAAGAATCCCGTTGATCCAGAACAAGCTCATCCAAGCGGCAAACGAGTACAGAGCTAACAAAATCAATCGAGCCTGATCGGTCATGCGGGAACCATACTTAAACGCGGCATAACCCGCTACGACTTCCAAACAGAAAAAGGTCCATTCAACGGCCCATAGCCAATGGAATTCGTCAATCATCAGACCAATGGTTACGGGACTGACTTGAATACTGGTGAACCACATTCCCACCCCCGTTAAGGCACCGGTCACGAAGCTAATCAAGACGAGGTAGCGGAAGTAACCATCCAAAAACGCTCGGGCGGATTTCGAGCGACCAGTCATAGCCAGCCACTGGAAATAACACAACAGCATCCCCCCACCGATGGCAAAATGGGCGGTGAAGACATGGAAAATTCCCAAGCCTCCGATCGCAAGCCCCTTCATCATGGGGCCAAAATCATTCACAGGGTAAACAACGGCATCCATAACAACTTTGGTCTCACTTGTTTAGAATTATCTGAAGGTTCAACTGTGATTGGGACCATACACTTAACAAGAATGGGAGAGAATCTTGATTATCAGTTTTTTATCAATTTCTGAGCAGCGTTAAAGTGATCGAGTTGTGAAAGTTTTGTGGGAATTCGTGAATTCATAAAGGACGAAGTTGAGCAATGAACGATGAGCGATTCCACAACGAATCTCGGATGGGAGTGAGAGCGTTGTTGTGATATAATGGCCCTATCCCAAGGAGACCGCACGATGAGGAACATCGATCTCACCGAATTACCCGATATCGAATACCCAGCTCATCCGGAGGAACGATTGGCCGAATCGCAAATCCATTTCGATTACATCACTCTCCTCGTCGATAACCTCCGGCTTCTCTTCCGCGATCGAGAACACGAGGTCGGCATTTTCGCTGATCTCGCTTGGTATCCCGTTGTAGGGGATAGTCGAATTTGGATGGCTCCCGATGTCATGGTTTGCTTTGGCGTCCCTCAATATCGCACCGAAGGTCGGGAATCTTACGTTCAACACCGAGAAAATGGCGTGATTCCCAGCGTCGTGTTTGAAATTCATTCCAACTCGAACACCAAGAAAGAGATCGCAGAGAAACGAGACTGGTACGAAAAGTACGGCGTACAAGAATTTTACTGGTTATTCACCGATCCCGCCGAAGCACGAGTGTTTCTGCGAGAGGAAGACGAACTCAAAGAGCAGATCGTGGGGACAAATTGGACCTCCGAGATTTTGGGAATACGATTCGATTGGTCGGGTGAACGATTAGAGATTTATGGACCGAATGGCGAATTGATGCGACCCACACGGGAGTATTTAGCGATTCAGGCAGAAAGGTTGGCACAACAGCAAAAGCAACTGCAACAGGAAAAAAATCGAGCCGAACGAGAAGCAAAAGCTAAACTCGATGCTCAAAAACTCGCCGAACAAGAACGCCTCCGTGCTGAAGCCGAAGCAAAAGCCAAACTCGAAGCCGAACGCAAGGCCGAAGCCGAAGCAAAAGCCAAACTCGAAGCCGAACGCAAGGCCGAAGCCGAAGCGAAAGCCAAACTCGAAGCCGAACGCAAGGCCGAAGCCGAAGCAAAAGCCACACTCGAAGCAGAATTACGAGCTAAGCAGGAAGAAGAAAAAGTCAAAGAATTGGCCAAGCAAAATAAGAGACTACGTGAAATTCTCAAACAACTGGCCATCTAACCCAATTAACTCAAACCTAATTCGTAACCTAG
>CAZFDX010000259.1:0-1981 GCA_964518325.1 uncultured Alcaligenaceae bacterium
GGAACAAGGCCACGCATACAAAGTTTGAAGGACATCGAGCATGACCTCGGTCGTGGTGACAGGGATTGGCTTTTTCCGGAAAGGGCACTCAGTTCGGGGGGGGGAGTGATGCTTCCTTTCCGACGCGGCTTTGAAAAAATCTTGGCGCAAACCAAACAAAAGGTTCCCGTGATTCCGGTTTGTCTTCACCAAGTTTGGGGAAGCATCTTCAGCTATCACGAAGGGAAAGTCGTGTGGAAATGGCCCAAGGCGATACCTTATCGGGTTCATGTGGGATTTGGCCGTCCCCTGCGTGAGGGAGTGACCAGTGCCGAAGCTCGTTTGGCCATTCAGGCTTTAGATGCGGAAATTGCCATCCAAGAATCGGCCTTTGCGCGCCCTTTACACAAACAATTTATTCGGGTGGGTTGCCGGTGGCGGAACCTTCGGCGGATTGTCCACATCGATGCGGCGACCGGTACCCCCCGCGAATTGACCTATGGTCGGCTATTAGTCGGCTCGATTTGTCTCAGTCGTTGGTTAGCACCTAAACTTCGCGAAAAGAATGTCGGCATTTGGTTACCCACCGGAACGGGGGGCGCCTTAGCAAACATTGCCGTCACTTTCTTGGGGCGCACTTCGGTGAATCTCAACTACACGGCCGGCCCCGAGACAATTCGCCAAGCAGCCAACCAATCGGCCATCAAGGTGGTGATTACCTCTCGCTTATTTCTGAAAAAGGTTCCGATCCCTGAACTGGAAGGGGTCGAACTCATTTATCTTGAAGATGCTCTGCAAGGTATTTCCCAGTTCCAACGCATTCGCACCCTGCTGAGTGTGATTCTTCTGCCGGGCTGGTTGTTGGAAAAACTCGTCCTTAAAACCGATTTGGGTGGCCACAAACCCGATGATATTCTAACGATTATCTTCTCATCGGGCAGCACAGGCGAACCCAAAGGGGTCATGCTTTCGCATCGGAATGTTGCCAGTAACGTCTATGCGACCGTCCAGCATTTGACCATTTTCCCGCAAGATCGGCTCGTGGGGGTTTTGCCTTTCTTCCATAGCTTTGGTTACACCCTGCTTTTGTGGGCGCCATTAGTTGTTGAGGCTTCGTTGATTTATTATCCCGATCCTCGTGCGGCGAAGGAGATTGGCAAACTGACCAAGACCTATAAGGGGACCATTCTCCTTGGAACGGCCACCTTTATGCGGTTTTACACCATCGCTTGTCAGCCCGATGATTTTCAATCTCTGCGGATTATCGTTTGTGGGGCGGAAAAACTCCCCGTCTCGGTCGCAGAGAATTTCCGCAAGAAATTTGGCATCCTTCCTTTTGAAGGGTTCGGTTGCACGGAACTTTCTCCGGTGGTCGCTGCCAATGTCAATGATGTCACCGTGGCGGGCATTACCCAAATCCGCAATAAGCCGGGGACGGTCGGTCATCCCATTCCAGGCGTAGCCTGCCGCGTTGTGGATAATGAAACCAACGAGGTTCTTCCCCCCGGCGCCGAGGGAATGCTGCAAGTCAAAGGCCCCAACGTCATGAGTGGCTATCTCAATCGACCCGATCTCACTGCCAAAGTGGTGGTTGATGGTTGGTACACCACAGGGGATGTGGCCAAAATCGATGAAGATGGATTTGTGACGATTACAGGGCGATTGTCCCGCTTCGCCAAAATTGGTGGGGAAATGGTTCCTTTGGAAAAGATCGAAGAGGATATGCACCAAGTGTTGGGAAGTTCCGATCGACTTTTGATCGTCACCAGCGTGGCCGACGAAAAACGGGGGGAACGTCTCATTGTGCTGACGCTCCCTTCCTGCACGAAATCACCTGAGGAGATCACCACACTTCTCGCCCAAAAAGGTTTGTCCAACTTATGGATTCCTGCGGAGAAGGATTTTTATCCCGTTTCTGAGATCCCCATTCTCGGAACTGGTAAAGCCGACCTGAAACGGGTGAAAGAAATGGCAATGCAATTAACCGGCAAAACACGATAGG
>CAZFDX010000260.1:0-2217 GCA_964518325.1 uncultured Alcaligenaceae bacterium
TGAGATAAGTCGTTTACCCAAACGGCGAGACAACCGTGCATTGTTCCAGAACATTTTATCCCGATTGTTCCAGCACATATTCTAACGACAGAAAGAGTGTCGGAAGAGGGCTTTACATGAACCCTCTGGAGAGTTTTCCAGAGAGTTTATACAGCATCATCAACATCATCAGGCATTGATGAGATCAATCGACGGGAGGGCATTCCACCGGTAAGGCCAACTTCTTGATGAGGTGGGTCAATTCGTGTCTCAGGAAATTGAATGAGGGGGCAATAAAGTAATCGACCTGCATTTTCGAGGGGTCATAATCGGTGTGAATAACGACGTCGGTGTTAAAGGGGCGCCGTCGTGCTTCGGGTGAAAAAAGCGAATGGGGGATTTCACCTGTGGAGGACAGAATCCCTGCCCCAAAAACTTTCACTTCCGAACCTTCTTGAATCAAACCAAACTCGATGCTGAACCAACTGAATCGTTTCAGGAACAAAACATGTTCCCCTTTGGTGGCGATCGAGGCGGCCTTACCAATCAACACCAACAATTCAGCGTAGTCTCGATTCATCAACGGGGGAACATGCCCTAAGCAATCATGAATCATATCCGGCTCGGGTGTAAATTCCGGATGGGAACCGTGCCGGATAAATTGGGTGACCGGAAACCCGCGTTGACCGATGTACTCGTAGAAGGTGCGGTAAGGCAATGCCCCTTCTGCAGGGACCAGATGGATATTCGTTTCTCGTTCCAGCCGTTCACTGATGTGACGCAACTGAGGGATTCTGTCCGTCGTGATCGCTAAGTCCCGTTTGGCCTTCAGGTAAATTTCACTGGCATATTTGACGTGCAGAGCATCGAGTTGGGGGCTTACCTCGCGCCAAATACGGGTCTCTTCGGGAAGATAATCAATCAGGGGGGGGCCGAGTTTTTCTAAACGATGTTTCCGCGTTAAGGCAAACAATTCTTTTCGCCGTTCCACATAGGCAGTATCGCCTAGGCCGGGGTGTCCCGGTTCGAGTTCGAGTTCCGTCGTATCAGGCGGGGTGACCATCGTTTGTGCGTCGATCTCTACGCCATACTCGATCAGTGTTTCTCCTGGTCCCATGACCGCTCCCCGTAGTTCGTTTCATCACTTTTTCTATCTACTGGTATTATGCAGATTGAACCCAAAACTTGCAAGTTGGATGGAGCTTTACCGCTCTTATGCTCTTATCTTCTTGAACGTGATGGAAAAGATTTAATCTCGCTCTTCTAGCCCGCGACTGACGGGAACACCGGAAACCGGTTCGCGGGATGTATTCAGAATAGGCTTCGTAAAGACCGGTGGGGAAGATTCGACGAGAGTATGCGTGTAAGGTTGATAATCAAGGGGTTCAACAGGTTGGCTCCGCTGGAAGAAAAGAACGGCAATGACGGCCACGAGTCCTAATCCAACCAATAGGCCGATTTTCGTATCCGTAGGCATAATCCCACCCGCTGTTGAATCTTTTTCAATGTTGTCTGTTAGTTACAGAATGACTTATTTACCTACGCCATGCCTTAGATTTCCTCCGACAAATTCGCAAAATCGCTCGACTCAAGCCCGAGCGATTTGCATAACCGCTGATTCCCTATAGACTCTCTCAATCCCCCTATCTGATCGATTGGGTTGAATCCGTAATTTGAGTACAAACCCTATGGATGGCTTAGCCGTTATTTCGACCTTTGCCAGTATCATCGTCATCGTGGGGGCCGGTTATGCGGTGTGGCGGAAAGTGGATGTCCGACTGGTGCTGGGTATCACCGCCCTCGTACTAGGGGGGATCGCCGGTGAAATAGCGCCCATCGTTCGCGAATTTCTCACCACCTTTAGCAACGAACGATTCGTAGTCCCGATTTGTTGTGCGATGGGCTTTGCCTATGCCATGCGAAAAGCGGAATGCGATGTGCATTTGGTCCGGTTATTGGTCAAACCGATCCAACGTCTCCGATTCTTTCTGATTCCGGGCACTATCCTGATTGGTTTCGTTGTGAACATCCCCGTGATTAGTCAAACCTCGACGGCGGTTTGTCTGGGTGCCGTGATTGTTCCCTTATTGATTGCGGCCCGATTTTCTTCGGCCACGATCGGGGCCACCCTACTCCTTGGGTCTTCGATCGGCGGGGAATTGCTTAACCTTGGGGCGCCGGAACTACTGACCGTTGGGGGACGCCTCGACCTGCGGCCCAGTCAAGTACGCAGTGAGG
>CAZFDX010000261.1:0-2710 GCA_964518325.1 uncultured Alcaligenaceae bacterium
AGAGCAGCTGACTCTTAATCAGCGGGTCCTCGGTTCGAGCCCGAGAGGGAGCATTCGATTCCACCTACCCGCCATCCTCAATTTTTTCCTTAACCCTTTTTTATTTCCCAATCATCCCTACACACCGCAGAGAAGTTTATCGATAAGGTCGAGAAATCGGCACTCCGGCGGGGCGTTTGTATCCCTCGGAAAGGGTGTTGGTTTCGGTCGATTCTGCCGGTGCCTTGAAACTCGAAAGCGGATCGATCTGAGGCAGCCGCGTGACTGCCGGAGGAGCAACCGGTGCGGGTGAAACCCCATACGGAATGTTCGTAGAGGGAGTCGGCACACTCATCGGCAGGCCGGGCATTTTCCCTGTTCCCTGATATTCATTGGCTCGCGGCACCACTGAGGACGACACCGTTCCACATACACCCGTCGCACAGGTTCCCATGCCATTACTTGGGGCAGAACCCCATCGGAACCGGTTGTTGCAATCGATCCAAGCCCAATGCGGGGGACGATGCGGAGCCGTTTGGCACGGAGTATCGATACAAGGTCGGCTAAATTTTAACCAAGCCGAGAATTTGGAGAACAAATCTGGTTCACAAGATAAGCAATGTTTGCCCCGATGTTTCCAAAATGTTGGGGAACAACTGGCCGCATCGCAGGGATTGCTTACCGAGGAATACGCCATTTCAGGAGGAACCGGAATCACCGGATACGAGGAAATTTGTGCCGGCGTTGCCATCGGTTTTGTCAGGGCAACCGAAGTGGGCACGCTGTAGTTTGCCGTGCTGGGCATTAACCGAGGCGCGGGGGCAACCGGTTCAACCGTGACGGCACTGACGGGACGAACCCCCCCCGTCATGCTGCTCCGCTGTGAGTACGAAGTATTGGTAATGGGAGGTTCAACAGGTGGGGCCTTGTCCACCTTGTTGGGTTGAGAGCTTCCCGAAACGATCACCCCCCCCCCGAGTTGTTTATCATCGGGGGGACCCGGATAACGATCCCCTTCGGATGCGAATATCATGTAAGGGGTACCTAATCCCCATAACAATGTGAACATCGAAAGTTTGCAACGCATGGCTCGGTTCCCGTATCATTCGGAAGTGAGTTTGACCTTCAAAAGCCCTCCCGAACTACTTGGTTTTAATCGACATCGTTTCATGATAATCATCAATCTCGTTGTAACAGATGAATTGAGTGTAATAAATAAAAGAATTAGATTCCGCAGTATCGTTAAAATTTTTTTAGTCTCTCTTTTCTACGTCCTCTACGTCTTCTGTGTTACCTACTTATTTTGCCTCAATTCACAATTCATAAAGTTGATAAGTCTCAAGTGATTGTGAACGAATTGGTGTGATCGATTTTGTGTGAACGAATTGGTGTGATCGATTTCCCACTTTATCACTATGCAGAAGTGTGCTGATAGGTATGGGGGGGGGGAAGGAGAGACTCAACTCGGAGAGGGGCCTTCACCGAGGGGGATCACCACAGTCGGCGTATCCGGTCGAGCGGGGATGATTTCCGCACGGGAACCGCAGCGCTCTAGGGCCTTGCGGGCAGCATCACGGGCTAAACTTTCCCGATTACAATCACGGCTCAGATGCAACGGCACCACATAGCGGACCACATGAGGGCGAGATTGACGAATAATCGTTTCGACAGCATTCGCCGCTTGAGTATTCGAGAGATGCCCCTGATCGCTGAGGACCCTTCGGATTAACTCCCAAGTGCGACCACTTTGCTTTTGCATTTGCTCATCGTGATTAAATTCCATAGCAATGATTTGCACATTCTTAAAGTGGTTCAACAATTCGTCTGGAACCTGTCCGAGATCGCTGGCATAACCAATCGACCAACGAGAAGCGTCTTCGGTTGCTGGGCGAGAATAATCGTTGGCCGTTGATGAACGAGAAGCGTCTTCGGTGTTTGTAGAGGAAGTCCCATCAATACGGAAGGCAAAGGTCGGATCGCAATCGTGGGGAACCAAAATCGGGGTGACGGAAAATCGTTGCGCGATCTGAAAAGGAACCAACGCTTGAAATTCACGAATCAAATTCAAGGCAATCAAATCATCATATTGTTCAGGAGCAAGTTGACTTAATCTCGAACGATGAAGAGGATGAATATAGAAGGGGATTTTGTGAATTTTAAGTTGATTGAGCACCAAGGCCTTCCAATGATCGGTATGCGTGTGTGTGAGAATCACCCCTTGGATGTGATGCCAATTCGTACCGATCATGGCGAGTCGAGAGGCAATGATTCGATCGTCGAAACCACAATCAATGAGGAACCCCCCTTGCGGAGAACCGACAAAAGTGCAATTTCCCGAACTACCACTGCCGAGAACGACAAAAGAATCACCCGTCATGCGTCTGGTTCCTTTTTCAACACCGAATGGCCCCGCACATTTTCTTATTCCCTTTTCAAAACCAAATAGATACGCACATTTCCTTATTCCCTTCTCAATATCAAATTGACCCGTACCTTTCCATGTGAGTCGGTGAGTTTGAATCGGTAGAAATCAACGAGATGGTTATCCCTATTGAACACACGAAACAGTTAAAGACTATCATAACTGAAAGAGGAGGTCATTTGGTATGAAAAATCATTTTGAATGGTTCGATATTCCGGCCCAATATGTGTTGGATTTAGATCAGCTTGAACAGAGGTATTTGAGCAAGAGTAAAGAGCTGCACCCCGATTTTCATCGTGGCGGGGTCAG
>CAZFDX010000262.1:0-4676 GCA_964518325.1 uncultured Alcaligenaceae bacterium
AGAGAATCCGCTTCGGACAAATTTTAGGAAATCAATCAAATTAGAGTAACCATCAGAATAGGCTTTGTCAACCCTTTTTGTACCTAATTTTCACACGTTCCCAATACTTCCCGCTCTTCCTTCTCGGTTATTGCTGATAATTGGGCGAACGCTTGGGCAACATCTATTCTTCTTGTGCGCCGCTGTGGCGCTGAGTTCGGTTCGCTTGAATTAGCACCAACTCAGGAAATTCACTCAGTCGATTATTCCTAGTTTTTATTGTGTCATTATCGGATAAGTGATACTCCTAAGTCATAGGATTTATTCAATCAGCAATATGCATCAACGATTATTTATTGATGACCTGCCATTGAATTCCCCTTATTATCACACTCTGAATTTTTCATCCATGAAATGCACTGCTAAGATACCGCTTCACGAAAATGAAAGAGGGGACCAAAAATCATATTGGTCCCCTCGTAGAAATCACGTTATTATTTTATTTGGATTACTTCAATTTCACGTTCTTGAGGGTGAATGGAATTTCGACATCCTTCATAGTGGCGGCACTGGCGGTGAGTTTGACCGGTTCTCCTTGTTCCTTTTCGGTCGGACGGACAATGATCGAAGCCGTGCGAGTGAAGGTCACAGAAACTTTCCCGTCTACATCGCGTTTACTGGCTCCTGCGGAACGGATAGTTGCAGCGATCACCTTATAGGCTTTCCCTTTTTCATCGGTGATGTTCAATTGGAAAGGATCATAAATTGCCCGTGCAGCAACGGGGGGAGCAATGCCAATTTCACCACCAATAGGACCCGCGACCGGCGGGACAGGGGGAGCCACGCCTCCGCCCATTCCACCGGCAGGAGGAGCCACTTTCGCATCGTCAACTTCGGCCAAGGGGGCAGCACCACCAATCCGCACAGGGGGATCTACCGGTGCGGGAAGCGGAACGGCGGGAGCCGGCAGGGGAACCGCACCTCCAGGCAAAGGAACGGCGGGAGCCGGCAGCGGGACGGGTTTCACTCGCGGGGGAACGGCCGGATTGCCCGCAGGATTATCAGCCCCGAGTAGTTTGAGGTCCTCAGCATCCAGAGCAATCGGTTTGCCAGAAAGTTGCAAATCTGTATTGTTGTGGACGAGTTCAAACTCGATTCGATAGGTGCCATTCTCTTGTTTTTTCACCTCGGTGATCCGAATCGTCGAGTCGAATTGACCCTTGATCGGCTCGCCCCCTTTGGCTTTGGTGAGGTTCTCCACCGTCACAAAAACTTCGGCTTCGGTGCGGATTTTAGCCGTTGCGGTGCCTGTTAACTCCTTCAACAGGGTGCTTTCTTTGTCCCCTTTTTGGAGTTGGGCAAAAATCATCCCATTCCCAAGGAACGCAACCGGTCGAACCGCAGGACGAACCGCCGGTCGGCCAATCGCGGGTTTAGCCCCTGGCGCAATCGGAAGATCGATGGCAGGACCATCACCCCCCATACCGTCGGCTTTTGGCTCAAAGTTTTTCAAGGTTTGATCGTTATCATCAATCGCCTTGGTGATTTTGATATTCGTGATATTGTTTAACTGAAGTTTCGGTTCGGCTTGGAATTGAAGGAGAACCCCCAAGGCCTCGTTCGGGATAATGCCACGAAAATTTTGGGCATATGCAGCAGGTAAACTCCGAACACGAATGGCCCCTTGATAATCCTTAGAAAGTTCGCCGGCTTTTCCTTCGGTCAGAACGATGGTTGGGCGGTTCGATAAGGCCACATTTCCGGGAAATGCCGGTGTTCCTCCCGGAACCGCGATACCCGGTGCCCCACCGCCTATGGGGGGAGCTACGGGAGCAGGACGAGGAGCGGCATCATTAGCAGGGGCAATTTGAATTTCAACGGCCTGAAAACCGGCGGCAGGACGAACCACCGCAGGACGGACCGCCGGTTTAACAGCGGGTTTGGCAGGTTTTTCTAGGGGTTTCACATCGTCCGCAGGTTTCGCGGGTGCTCCATCAATGATCGGTGCAGGGGCAGGGACCGGCTGAGGGGCAATGCGAATGACGCCGGGACGAATTTGGATTCCGCCACCTGGAACAGGTTGAATTTGAATCGGCCCTTCGATACCTCCGGGACCACCGGGCAACATCTCGCCCGAGATTCCATCGGATTCGATTAATCCGGCTTTCTCGCAGAATAGGTCGAGTGCTTTCCAGAAGGGTATTTTACCTGTGGTATCGATTGAGATTTTCTTTTCGCCGATCTTTTTGACATCACCCACAATGACGATGTTATAATTGCTTTGTTTGTTCAATTCTTCGAGAACTTTGGAGACAGGTGTATCCTTAAAGTTCAAGTCCACATAGGTGGGAGCCAGAAGTTGTTTGCTGGCTATGCTCGCTTCGATTTTGGCCTTTAATTCCTTGGCCAGTTTGGCCACCTCCGCATTATCGGACTTGGTTAATTCGGTAACGGCTTTCAGGGCCGGCTCACCAATCGTTTCCAATTCTTTCGCTGCGGTTTCACGATCACGGGGGTTAGTACCAGTGAGTTGTTTGGTTAATTCCGCAATTTTCGCTTCGACTGCCACGGGTCGAACGGGGGCAGAACGCAAGGCGGTGGTGCCAATCATCAGACCAGCAACCAAGGTCAAATAAGCTAGTTTACGCATGAAGTGCGCTCCTTAGGTCTTTCGATAGTATGTGATTTCTTGACGAGGGATGAATCCGTCTGGTTTTCTCAGTGGGGGTAAATTTCTCAAAAATTACATAAATTTAAGAGCATCCCTATAGCCTTTAATCTTCGTTAGTCTACCGGAAGCTCGTTTGTAACTCAAGATGGCTTCTGGCCGGTTTTTGTATCAGCTAGAAAAGGGAATTTTCTCACGGGGACATGACGAAGAATCGCACCCCTTTGGGGCGGGGACATAAGGGAATTCTCGCTAGAAGGGTAATTTCCACACTCGGATGAAACCCTCTTCTCCCGAAACCCCCAAGAGTTTTCCATGATGAGCTAATTGGCGGACGATCACAGGATGTTTTCGGGTTGGGCCGAGGGGCATACCGGTGGAGCCATCCCAGATGCGTAGGGTTCGATCGGTACCGGCTGAAATCAGGTCTTGATGATACCAATGCAGAACCGTGATTTCGGCCCCTTCGTGGTTCGCTTCCCATCGGGTGGCTTTCGTGGCAAGGTCCAAAAGGCCCAGTTGCCCAGATGAGGTACTAAAGGCCAATGTTTTACCAGTCGAATCCACGGCGAGCAAATTGACATCGGCCTTGTTCATTAGTTTGGTCGCTCGCTCATCTAAATCCAGATTCCACAGCACGATTTCCCCAGTAGGAAGGCTTAGGTAAGCCAAATTCTGCAGGGGGTCGAGCGTGAGAGTCGTGGGATTTTGCTCGCTGAGATTTTTTAGGTAACGAACTTTGGCTTCCGGTTGACTGAGTTCCATCAGGTAAAAGACTGTGCTCGCATTTTTCTCCTTACTTTCTGCTGCGATGAGAACGAGATGTTCCTTCGGATGCAAGAAAATCTGTTTGATGGTTTGAACCCGATCGAATAAACGGTTGGGAAGGATTCTGAGGTTTTTGTTCTGAATGGGATCAATCTGATAAATGTTGCCGTCATTTTTGAACAGGAGCAAACTCTCGGGATCATACTGGGTGGGGGCCAAGGCCACACAAGCAATGATTCCCTCCCGATCCTTAATTATTCGGGGGGCCCCCTTATCCGAAGGGGCATATTGGCCAATGCTGTTTTCCTGCACGACGTAAAAATTCCCCGAGGAAGCCCAGCTGAACCTCTTTGAGGCGGATTTGACGGGAGAGGAAATCGTTCCACGCTCGAAGGGAGAAGATACCATCAAAAGACCGGTTGAACCATTCGACTTATAGGCCAACAGAGTCTCACTCCGATTCCAGCGCAACCACTCAATCGCCCCGGTCAATTTTTGCGAGAAGGTAAGCTGTTGATTTGTGGCAACATCCCACAAAGAAACCGTACCCCTTGAAGTACCCACAGCTAGCAAACTTCCATCGGAAGAAAAAGCCCCTGTGGTAATCGCATGCGGTTCATCAATCTGTTGCCAAGAATTCAACGATAGGTCAAATAAATAACCGTGACCCTTGCGGCTGATGACAAACAATTTGGGGTGAAAGGTATCGGGTGACCAATGAATTTCTTGGGCGGGTTCCGGACAATCTTGCTGCGGGTGTTGATGAATTTCGCCTCCGGGTTTCAGGAAAACCAAGGTCTTCCCATCGATCAGCGATGCAGTCACCTTAGTTTGAGGATGGATCACAGTAACCGCAGGTTGAGGACGACCATTCGGCAGAGCTTCAAAATCATCTTCATTCGGTGAAACCTTCGGTGGACCGGCAACGGGTTCGAGTTGATGGAATCGCCAAGCCAGACGATTTTTCTCGATGACACGTCGCCAAGTTTCGTTCGCAAAATAGGGTTGATATTGAGATAATCGATGATACCCCTTGGGATTGAATCGATCACACTCCAATAAAATCTCTTTCACCTGCGAGCGAACTAACTCATCTGCAAAAAAATCACGTTCGGTTTGAAGCACACCAATGCGATTTTTCGCGGTCAGAATGTCCTCTTTGGCCTTCGAGAGTGTTCTCGAAATGAAAAATCCGCCTAGCATGAAAATCAACACCCCACTTGCCAAGGCAAGTAACCACCTCCCCGCAAAGGGTGATTTC
>CAZFDX010000263.1:0-4105 GCA_964518325.1 uncultured Alcaligenaceae bacterium
GCGTGGGGGGCCTGCCGGTTTATCTGGTGCTGAATAAGTGCGACGTATTTGCTCATAATCGGCAAATGACCCGCAGCCAATGGGAAGATGAACTCGCTGCCCGAAAAGCCGATGTGGGGCGGAAATTCCGCGAATATCTGGCCACCCGCGTGGGACGCAGTGAATTCACCGAATTTGGTTCGGTCGATCTCCGTGTGGTGGCGACAACAGCTTTTCGACCCATCTTGGCCGACTCGATCCCCAACGGTCGGGAACCTTACGGCATTGCAGAACTCTTCCACGATTGTTTCGAGCGCGCTCGGGAATATCGTTCCCGCACTCAGCGGGCCTCGAAACGGCTGTTTTGGACCGCAACCGGTGCGAGTAGCCTTCTGGGGGCCATGCTGATTGCCGGCGTGGCCTTGTTGATTAGCCCCCCCCTTCAAGAGGTGCCCCCTCCGAGTGGGGCGCTCTCGCAACTCGAAAAAATTCGGGCAACCGAAGGGAGTACCACCGCCCAAAGATTAGGGGCCGGCTTGGATCGCCGTTTGAAAGAATGGGTGGCCTTACGGGATCGGTCGGATTTTCACACCCTCAGCGAAGAGCAAAAACAACTGGTTCAGCTGCGAATCGAAGAAGGTGAAGCCTACACGCGATTCCGCGATGAAGTGAATGCGGTCACCCCTCCGAGTAAAACAGGCTCGCTGGACAACCTGAAAAAGACCGAAGAACGCCTGATGACGAAAGCGGTGATCCCTGCTCTTTATCGGAGTGAATGGCAATCGACCGAGGCCGCCATTCAACGGGAACGAATGCTCAACAAAGAAATCCCTGCCTTGCGAGAAGGGGTTTCGCGTTTGCGCACCCATTTTAACGATCTGCAAAAACGCATCAACGATCTTTTATTTACCTCGGAAATCTCTGCCGATTGGGATAGCAAAGCCCTTCAGGTTTTAGACGATGCCGAGAAGAAAATTCCGTTCACTCGCTCGGACCCTGTCTATGGGGCGGCCTACAATTTTTACGAGGTCGATCAAGGAGAAGGGGATTTCACCCGAAGCCGTCTCCGTCTCAAAGCCGTTCGCGAGATTGTTGCCGCCACCGGATTGTTAGGCAATCCGTCGGCTCCGCTCGATCTGTCTGCCCCATCGGGAAATAAAATTGTGGAACAAGCCCGAATTCGCATGGCCTCTCTGAAACAAGATTTCCCCGATTACAAAACGTGGATGCAAAAAGGGATCGTCAACGAACTCCCCGATGCCATCCAAAAGCCCATCAAACAGAGATTGCAACGCTCCCGAGATCAGTTTAATCGGGATGGGCAGCGATTGATTAGCGATGTTCTGGCGGTGTTGAACCCCGGTGGGGGGGTGACGGCTGCGGATTGGCCTCGGATTGGCGAGTATCTCATGAGGGATGAACTCAAAGATTGGCGTGAGTTGGGCGAAGTCCTCTACCTGATCGAATTCCCCAATGGGGTGGCTCCTGTGGAAGCGGCTGCCGAGTTTTTCAAAAAAGAATCTTTCACGTTAGATTTCAAAACGGTGGAAGTCCGCATTCCCGATCGGCTTACCGATGCGATTGTTAGTCCCGACGGGCCGTTAACGATTGTTCATCGCAGTGCCGGCGTGGAGACAACGATTAATTTGGTTGCGGTCGGCAAGGGGGATCGGAATGGGCAAATCGTCAGCTACAAATTCAAAGATGCCAAGGCCGATCCGATTACCTTCAAACCGAGTGATACCTTCTATTGCCAACTCAAACTGAAAAAAGGGGATCGTTCCCTTGCTTTAACTTGGGTCGATGCTCGAACCTCTACCTATGCAATCGATGCCTTTACTCGATTGCCCTATTTTCACGATGCCACACAAAAAGCTAACGAAGGGGTCTTGGCCGAAGGGGTCATTTTATCCTTGTTGGAAGGGAGCTTCCCGAATCTCCCACGAATGATTCCGGACCTGCGAAAATAAGAAGAACTGGGAACCTTTTTTATCTGCGGGGGGAATTATTGTCTCGCCTTGGGCGATGATTCTTGAGCTAAAACGATTATTTCCGATGTGCCAAGCCGATCACCCCGCTTACGGAAGATTGATTCAACAGACCAATCGCCTGAGGTAATTCCTGAATGATTTTGATGGAGGCAGTGGGATCGTAAAACGTGGCGGTGCCGATCTGAACCGCTGAGGCACCGGCCACGAGAAATTCCATGACGTCATCAAGCGTCGCAATGCCACCGACGGCAATAACGGGTAGAAGGTTCGCTTGTGCGGCCAACCAAACGAGTCGAAGTACCATCGGTTTGATGGCAGGGCCACTGAGTCCCCCCATACCATTGCCCAAAATGGGTTTGGCCCGCCGCCAATTCAAGGCCATTGCGGGGAAGGTATTGCACAAGGAAACGGCATCGGCCCCACCGGTTTGAGCCGCTTCGACCATGATCTCAATTTTCGAGACCATAGGGGTGAGTTTGGCAATGAGGGGATATGGGCAAACCTTTCGGCAACCGGCGATAATCTCTTCGGTATCGAAGGGGTTGGTGGCAAAGTCAATTCCCCCTGCGACGTTAGGACACGAGATATTCAACTCGACGGCCGCCAAGCCCGGTTGTTCGCCGATCTTCGAGGCCATTTCGATAAATTCCGATTTCGATTTGCCCGCAATGTTGGCGATAATGGGTGTCCCCAGTTCCGTCAGATAAGGGAGATGATATTCGATGAAGTAGTCAATACCGTCGTTATCCAAGCCAATGGAATTCAACAGCCCCGAAGGGGTTTCGACCGTGCGCGGGGGGGGGTTGCCCATTCGCGGAGCAGCAGTGACCGTTTTGGGGATGATGCCCCCTAGTTTGGTGAAATCGATTACCCCTTCTAATTCTCGGGCATAACCAAAGGTTCCCGAAGCCACCAAAACCGGATTGGGTAAACGCAATCGTCCTAACGAGACAGATAAATCAACTGACATGCTGCTATCTTACGACAGAGAGCAAAAGGATTGTAGATGAGTCGGAGGGGAGCGAACGACTCGGAGCCGTTTACAGGAATTCCCGAATCCCTGCTGTGAGTTCACGGTGTAAATCTCCCAGATTTCGTACTCTTCTTCATGATGTGTTAATAATCGTAGGCTACAGAATCATAATAAGGAGCAAGAAACGATAATTTAGGCTAAGCTCGGGAGAGAGTGGCTTTCGCGGGTCGGGGGAAAAAAAATTGTTACCAGATAATTTGGAAAAGGATACCCCAACGTCTTGAGATCGGGTAACATGAGATAATCCTGAGTTTGTGCAGGATATTTTCAATAATGAAAGCCAATTGCGCCGAATGTATCGATTGATAGGGTAAGATACCCACGTACATGGAAACGCTGAACCGACATCGGGGGATGAGGTTCGGCTTGGGAGTTGTGGTCATGCTGTTTGCACCCGGTCATTCATTTTGGCCTCGTCGGTGGCTTCGTTCATTCGCGGCCATCACTCTTGCGACTGGAACCATTGGTCTTGTGGCAGCCGCCCAAGAAATCCCCAAGGTTCCCGACGTGACGGGCACACCATCCGAAACCAAGAAAGATATGGGGATGGAGGGGAAAAAAGAGAATCCTCTGGACCCCAAAAAAGATAGCCCTGCTGCCAAGGAGAAGGAACGCAAAATTGCCTTCACCATGAGTGGCAAACGCTGGGAAGAGATCATCAATTGGTATGGCAGTGAAACAGGGTTGGCTTTCCTTTCGACCGAAAAGCCCCCTGTGGGGACCTTCAATTTTACTCCGCCTAAGGTCGGGGGGAAACCTCGCGAATATACCCTTGCTGAGATCACCGACGTTTTGAATGAAGGGTTGCTTCCGCTGGGATTCACCATTGTTCGCACCGAGCAAACCTTCCGACTTTGGCCGGCCGATACCAAAATTGATCCCTCGTTGGTTCGTCGAATCTCGGTGGAAGAATTGCCCACCTTGGGTAAGTCCGAAATTGTCCGCGTGATTATCAAGCCGAAAGGGGGCAAGAGCGTTACCGAAATCGATCGGGAAGTTCGCGGCCAACTCTCGAAAATCGGCAGTGCCGAAACCCTGCCTGCCTTGAATGCTTTCGCCATCATCGATACGGTCGGCAGCATCCGTCAATTGCTCGATCTCG